>NZ_LN852691.1 GCF_001244545.1 Candidatus Stoquefichus sp. SB1
ATATAATATATATCCTATCCTGCTTATTTGGAATCAGGTACTGTGTTCTAATCACATTAGCCCATGCAACAAATATGGATGACATAACCAGCACTGGAATAATTGCTTTGCAGGCTTCATACCCCTGGCCATAGAATATAGGTACAAATTCATTGACAACTGCACTTAATCCCAGTGCCATGGGCGCTGATAAAAACAGAGAGACAATCAGCGACTTCTGTATATATCTCTTGGCCTCTGCATGATTCCCATTTGCTATCAGATTGCTCATTCTTGGAAGCATGACCGTTCCAAGTGAACTCACTGTCATTACAGGTATGATTGTAAGTTTAGCAGAACTTTCATAATATCCTACCTCTGTCATGCTGCTCATCATTCCAAGCATGATCTTATCCATTGTATTATAGATACTGATGGCGATAACTGGTATAAACAAGACAAGATTCGGTCTGATATGCTTCACTATGTCAGATAGACTTGGTCTTATGAAGAATATGTATTTCTTCAGCAGTCCCCATAGGATGACCTGACTGACTATCATACCCATAACCAGAAGCAATGCATAGATATAGATATCATCAGCCGATCTGACAAAGACAAACAATAAGATTGTATTGGCAATCTTGATAACTGTATTTCTTGTCACTGTTAGCTTAAACTCTTCCATTCCAAAATAGAACCAGTTGATATCCAGCATTACAGAAACAAGATAGATTATGAGTATAAGTGCCATTATTCTATTCTGAGCAAATAGGATGATATATGCAGTATATACGAGAATCACAATCACTCCCATGATCAGCTGCATTGCATATATACTGCAGAATGTCCGAGATAACTTTTTCCTATCATCTCTCACTCCTGCAATCGTTCTATTTCCATAGTTATTAAGTCCCAGAAGTATAAACAGACCAAAATAGGAGGCAATGGAATAGGCATATGAATATATTCCTATGTTCTCTGCACCCATGACCCTTGAGATGTAGGGAGTAGTAATCAGTGGAATAATGAGAGTTAAGACATTATACATTGCATTATAAATAAAATTCTTCTTTACGCTACTGATAGCACATCACCTCCTTCTCTTCCCTGAAAATATCTCAAGTCTTTACTGATAGATTGATTTTATTACTTTTTTAATCTCTCTTAAATAAATCCCTTGTATAGATTTTATCTTCTACATCTCTTATCTCTTCTGTCACTCTGTTAACAACTACCACATCACTTATCTTCTTGAATTCCTCTATTTCTTTGATCACTCTGCTCTTATAGAATTCCTCTTCATTTAGTGTTGGCTCATAGACAACAACTTCTATTCCCTTTGCCTTGATTCTCTTCATGATTCCCTGTATTGCACTCGCTCTAAAGTTATCCGATCCACTCTTCATTGTCAGTCTATAGATTCCTACTATCTTAGGCTCTCTATCAATGATTTCCTGTGCTATGTGATCTTTTCTTGTTCTGTTGCTTTCCACTATTGCACTGATGAGGTTCTCTGGTACATCCTGATAGTTTGCCTTTAACTGCTTTGTATCCTTTGGCAGGCAGTATCCTCCATATCCAAATGATGGATTGTTGTAATGACTTCCTATTCTTGGATCAAGACATACTCCTTCTATGATATCCTTTGTATTCAGTCCCTTCATCTCTGCATAGGTATCAAGCTCATTGA
>NZ_LN852692.1 GCF_001244545.1 Candidatus Stoquefichus sp. SB1
GAAACAAAGAGAGTCAAGAGAACAAGAAATTGTTTAGGAGATAGACAATGGAGAGTTTGATCCTGGCTCAGGATGAACGCTGGCGGCGTGCCTAATACATGCAAGTCGAACGCACTGATTAATCAGTGAGTGGCGAACGGGTGAGTAATACATAAGTAACCTGGCCTTGTGAGGGGGATAACTGCTGGAAACGGCAGCTAAGACCGCATAGGCAGAGGGGTCGCATGACCTCACTGTTAAATATCCCACGGGATAGCAGAAGGATGGACTTATGGCGCATTAGCTAGTTGGTGAGGTAGAGGCTCACCAAGGCGACGATGCGTAGCCGACCTGAGAGGGTGGACGGCCACACTGGGACTGAGACACGGCCCAGACTCCTACGGGAGGCAGCAGTAGGGAATTTTCGGCAATGGGCGAAAGCCTGACCGAGCAACGCCGCGTGAGGGAGGAAGTACTTCGGTATGTAAACCTCTGTTATAAAGGAAGAACGGCATATGTAGGGAATGACATATGAGTGACGGTACTTTATGAGGAAGCCACGGCTAACTACGTGCCAGCAGCCGCGGTAATACGTAGGTGGCGAGCGTTATCCGGAATCATTGGGCGTAAAGAGGGAGCAGGCGGCAATAGAGGTCTGCGGTGAAAGCCCGAAGCTAAACTTCGGTAAGCCGTGGAAACCAAATAGCTAGAGAGCAGCAGAGGATCGTGGAATTCCATGTGTAGCGGTGAAATGCGTAGATATATGGAGGAACACCAGTGGCGAAGGCGACGATCTGGGCTGCAACTGACGCTCAGTCCCGAAAGCGTGGGGAGCAAATAGGATTAGATACCCTAGTAGTCCACGCCGTAAACGATGAGTACTAAGTGTTGGGGGTCAGACCTCAGTGCTGCAGTTAACGCAATAAGTACTCCGCCTGAGTAGTACGTTCGCAAGAATGAAACTCAAAGGAATTGACGGGGGCCCGCACAAGCGGTGGAGCATGTGGTTTAATTCGAAGCAACGCGAAGAACCTTACCAGGTCTTGACATACCGATAAAAGCCTCAGAGATGAGGAAATAGCTATATCGGATACAGGTGGTGCATGGTTGTCGTCAGCTCGTGTCGTGAGATGTTGGGTTAAGTCCCGCAACGAGCGCAACCCCTGTTGCCAGTTACCATCATTAAGTTGGGGACTCTGGCGAGACTGCCTCTGCAAGGAGGAGGAAGGCGGGGATGACGTCAAATCATCATGCCCCTTATGACCTGGGCTACACACGTGCTACAATGGACGGATCAGAGGGAAGCGAGACCGCGAGGTGGAGCGAAACCCATAAACCCGTTCTCAGTTCGGACTGCAGTCTGCAACTCGACTGCACGAAGCTGGAATCGCTAGTAATCGCGAATCAGAATGTCGCGGTGAATACGTTCTCGGGCCTTGTACACACCGCCCGTCACACCATGAGAGTTGGTAACACCCGAAGCCGGTGGCCTAACCGCAAGGAAGGAGCTGTCTAAGGTGGGACTGATGATTGGGGTGAAGTCGTAACAAGGTATCCCTACGGGAACGTGGGGATGGATCACCTCCTTTCTAGGGAGAAGAGAAGACGTGGAGATCTGTTTAGTTTTGAATGTGCGTTGCGTGCATTCAAGGCAGGAACATTGAAAACTGAATAGCAAACTAGCAAAAACTTTTTACAACAGAAAAGAAGATAGATGAAGAAGAAACGAGATCAGGAAAGAGATTGAAGGTCGATTCATCTAGTTGCAAAAAACTAAGATAAACAAAAGAGAAAACAAGAAAAAGAACTTGAACACTTTAGGTTAAGCAAGAAAGAGCGTATGGCGGATGCCTAGGCACTAGGAGGCGAAGAAGGACGCAGCAAACGGCGAAACGCGGCGGCGAGCAGTAAGCAGGCTAAGACCCGCTGATGTCCGAATGGGGGAACCCGGCACATCGAGAGGTGTGTCATCATGCATTGAATATATAGATGCATGAGGCAAGACGCAGGGAACTGAAACATCTCAGTACCTGCAGGAGAAGAAAGTAAGAACGATTCCGTAAGTAGCGGCGAGCGAAAGCGGAGGAGCCCAAACCATCATAGCGATGGGGTTATAGGGGTGTCAGCAAAGTTGAGCGAGCATGATAGGAGAAGCGCAGGGGAAGGCGCAGCGAAGAGGGTGAAACTCCCGTATCCGAAATTGTGGGAGTGAGACGAGACAGACCCTGAGTACGTCGGGGCACGTGGAATCCTGACGGAATTATCGAGGACCATCTCGAAAGGCTAAATACTCCCTAGTGACCGATAGTGAACCAGTACCGTGAGGGAAAGGTGAAAAGAACCCCGGGAGGGGAGTGAAAGAGAACCTGAAACCATATGCTTACAAGAAGTCAGAGCCCGTTAAAGGGTGATGGCGTGCCTTTTGTAGAATGAGCCGGCGAGTTATGATATGGAGCGAGGTTAAGCAGGAGATGCGGAGCCGAAGCGAAAGCGAGTCTGAAAAGGGCGGAAGTTGCATGTCATAGACCCGAAACCGAGTGATCTAGCCATGATCAGGTTGAAGTTGGGGTAAAACCCGATGGAGGACCGAACCGACCCCCGTTGAAACGTTGGCGGATGAATTGTGGCTAGGGGTGAAATTCCAAACGAACTCGGAGATAGCTGGTTCTCCCCGAAATAGCTTTAGGGCTAGCGTCGCAGGAAGTGTCATGAAGGTAGAGCACTGAATATGTGATGGCCTCATCCCGAGGTACTGAGCATAATCAAACTCCGAATGTCATGAAGACATATGCGGCAGTCAGACTGCGGGTGATAAGGTCCGTAGTCAAGAGGGAAACAGCCCAGACCATCAGCTAAGGTCCCAAAATATATGCTAAGTGGAAAAGGATGTGGAGATGTCCAGACAACTAGGAGGTTGGCTCAGAAGCAGCCATCCTTTAAAGAGTGCGTAACAGCTCACTAGTCGAATGACTCTGCGCCGAAAATTTACCGGGGCTAAGCATAATACCGAAGCTATGGATTTATACGAAGTATAAGTGGTAGGGGAGCGTTCCTGACAGCGAGGAAGCATGATCGCAAGGACATGTGGAGCGTCAGGAAGAGAGAATGCCGGTGTGAGTAGCGGAACGTGGGTGAGAATCCCACGCACCGAAAACCCAAGGTTTCCAGAGGAAGGTTCGTCCGCTCTGGGTAAGTCGGGGCCTAAGGCGAGGCCGAGAGGCGTAGTCGATGGATAACGGGTGGAGATTCCCGTACCTGGCGAAGAGGCAATGGAGTGACGGAGAAGGCTAGGCGATCCAGCTGCTGGAATAGCTGGTGCAAGCGAGGTAGGGGACATCCAGGCAAATCCGGATGTTGAAACCCGAAGGCGTGAAGCGTATGGAACATTACGATAAGTACAGAAGTCGCCAAAGCAAGCTTCCAAGAAAAGCTTCTAGCAATAAACTCTTTGTCAGCCCGTACCGAAAATGGACACACATGGGTGAGGAGAGAATCCTAAGGTGAGCGAGAGAACTATAGCTAAGGAACTCTGCAAAATGACTCCGTAACTTCGGGATAAGGAGTGCTCAGTGAAAGCTGAGCCGCAGTAAAACGGCCCAAGCGACTGTTTACCAAAAACACAGCTCTCTGCCAAGACGCAAGTCGAAGTATAGGGGGTGACGCCTGCCCGGTGCTGGAAGGTTAAGAGGAGTTGTCATCCGCAAGGAGAAGCAATGAATTGAAGCCCCAGTAAACGGCGGCCGTAACTATAACGGTCCTAAGGTAGCGAAATTCCTTGTCAGGTAAGTTCTGACCCGCACGAAAGGCGTAACGATTTGGGCGCTGTCTCAGCTGTAGACTCGGTGAAGTCTTAGTACCTGTGAAGATGCAGGTTACCCGCGACTAGACGGAAAGACCCCATGGAGCTTTACTGTAGCTTGATATTGGATCTTGATGCATGATGTACAGGATAGGTAGGAGACTGAGAGACGGATACGCCAGTATTCGAGGAGTCGCCGTTGGGATACTACCCTTGATGCATTGAGGTTCTAACCGGACATCGTGAAGCCGATGACGGGACAGTGTCAGGTGGGCAGTTTGACTGGGGCGGTCGCCTCCCAAAGAGTAACGGAGGCGCCCAAAGATACCCTCAGCATGGATGGAAACCATGCGCAGAGTGCAAAGGCAAAAGGGTGTTTGACTGCGAGACCAACAAGTCGAGCAGGGACGAAAGTCGGGCTTAGTGATCCGGCGGTGCCGAATGGAAGGGCCGTCGCTCAACGGATAAAAGCTACCCTGGGGATAACAGGCTGATCTCCCCCAAGAGTTCACATCGACGGGGAGGTTTGGCACCTCGATGTCGGCTCATCGCATCCTGGAGCTGAAGTCGGTTCCAAGGGTTGGGCTGTTCGCCCATTAAAGCGGTACGCGAGCTGGGTTCAGAACGTCGTGAGACAGTTCGGTCCCTATCTGTCGTGGGCGTAGGAAGTTTGAGGAGAGCTGCCCTCAGTACGAGAGGACCGGGGTGGACAGACCAATGGTGCACCAGTTGTCACGCCAGTGGCACAGCTGGGTAGCTAAGTCTGGAAGGGATAAACGCTGAAGGCATCTAAGTGTGAAGCCCCCTCCAAGATGAGACTTCCCATTCAAAGCGAAGTAAGACCCCTCTAAGACGAAGAGGTAGATAGGTCATAGGTGCAAGCATAGCGATATGCTGAGCTGAATGATACTAATCGGTCGAGGGCTTAGCCTAGAAGAAGGGTTCAAGGAGAAAGAAGCTAGAGAGCTGTTCAGTTTTGAGTGCTCGTGCATTCAGGAGAAGGAAAGAGATCCGGTGGCGATAGGGTGATGGAGACACCTGTACCCATACCGAACACAGAAGTTAAGCATCACAGCGGCGAAGATAGTGCGCAAGTGCGACAATAGCAGGCTGCCGGTTCAATCCGGGAGGGACTGACGTCTCTCCCTTTTTTCTTTGCAGAAAAAGCTTATAGAAACAAATGAATACTTTTTAAGGAGTACATCAAATTGAGAATTCTTTTCCTTTCTCTTCCTTTATATGAAAAAATGTAGTAAAATTATGTTGATGAAGAGAAATGAATTAGAGTATATTCTTTATTTATGAAACAAATTGCTTTGATAAATACAATAATGAATGATTTATGAACGAGCGATAATAGATGGAATTTGTTCAAAAAATCATTAGAAAGGAGCATTAAAGATTTATGAATTAAGATAAATCTTTAATAGGATTATCTATGAAAAATAAAAAATATTTTTTGAATATTGCAATTATTTTAATTATTGGTGGCGTTTCTATCTATTTATCAATTGGGAAGCAATTTGACCAGATTATTCGTTCTTTTCAGGAAGCAAAAGTCAGTTGGATTATTGTTATGGGGATTATTATGTTTAGTTATTACCTTTTTGATGCTTTATCATTACTGTATTTTGGGAAAGCCTATAAAAAGGATTATACTTTCAAACAATCTTTTATTAATGCAATTAGTGGAACTTTCTTTAATGGTATCACGCCTTTTGCAAGTGGTGGACAATTTGCTCAAGTTTATATTTTTAATAAGCAAGGAATTCCACCAACCAATTCTGCAAGTATTCTCTTAATGTGCTTTATTTGTTATCAAAGTGTACTTGTTGTTTATACTGGAATTGTTTTGCTTTTAAAATATAGTTATTTTGTAAATGAACAAGCTGGTGTTTTTAGTTTGGCAATTTTAGGTTTCTTTATTAATTTTGCAGTTATTTTAGGTTTGTTTGGTGGTGCAAAATCAAAGAAATTACAAAACTTTTTAACACATACAGTTTTGAAGTTTTTAAGTCGTATTCATATTGTTAAAGATTATGAATTAACTTGTATAAAAATTGAACAATATCTTTCAGATTTCCGTGAACAGTTACGCTTTTTACAAAAAAATCGGCAAGTTTTGGTTCGTTCTTGTATATGTAATTTTATAAAGTTAACCATTATTTATAGTATGCCTTTTTTTGCTGCTAAAGCATTGAATTTAAATGTATCATGGAGTTCATTTCTGGATTTTTTAGGTCTTTGTTCATTTATTTATTTGATTAATGCTTTTTTACCAATTCCTGGCGCAAGTGGTGGTAGTGAAGGAATTTATGTTTTGTTATTTAGTTTTTTAGGTCCAGTAGGGACATCTTCATCACTGTTTTTATGGCGTTTTATGTCTTATTATTTAGGTTTGATTATTGGAGGACTGATTTTCTCTTTAAATAAGGAAATTAATAATTCGAGATTGGAGTGATTGATGTGAATATTGCTTTATTTAGTGATACGTATTTACCAGATATTAATGGAGTAGCAACGTCTACACATATTTTAAAAAAAGAATTAAAAAAACATGGGCATCACGTTTTGGTAGTCACAACAATGCTACCGCATGATAGTGATTATCAGGATGATGATACTCATGTTTTGCGTTTACCAGGTTTAGATTTAAAAAGTCTTTATGGATATCGTGCTTCTAATATTTATTCTTTTAAAGGTATGAAAGAACTGAAAGATTTTCAGCCAGATATTATTCATATTCAAACTGAATTTGGAATTGGTATTTTTGGTAAAATTGCTGGTGAAATATTAAATATTCCAGTATGTTATACTTATCATACAATGTGGGCTGATTATTCTCATTATATTGCTCCTGGGAATATTAAAGCAGTTGATCAGGCAGCTAAAAAGATTATTGAAAAAATATCAAAGATATATGGTGATAGCTGTTCTGAACTGATTGTTCCTTCTCAAAAAACAGCAGATGCATTAAGAGAATATGGCATTTCAAATTCTATTAATGTTATACCTACTGGTTTAGAGTTAGACAAATTTTCAATTGCAAATAAGAATCAGGAAATGATGAATGATATCATTCATCAATATCATCTTCAAAATAAATTTGTAGTCACTTTTTTAGGGAGAGTTGCTCCTGAAAAAAGTATTGATTTGTTAATAGAAGCTATGTATGAAATTGTTCAATACAAAAAGAATATTTGTATGATGATAGTTGGTGGCGGTCCACAAATTGAAGAATTAGAAGAAATGGTTCATCAGTATGGATTAGACCAATATATTTATTTTACTGGTCCAAAAGAAAGTGAATTTGTTCCTTCGTTTTATCATGTTTCTGATTTGTTTGTTTCAGCTTCCATTACTGAAACGCAAGGATTAACTTTTATTGAAGCTATGGCGAGTGGGATTCCAGTGTTAGCCAGATATGATAAGAATTTAGAAGGGGTTATTATTGATGGACGTAATGGCTATTTCTTTAATGATAAAGTAGATTTGGTTCAAAAAATTATCCAGTTGTCTAAACAGTCATTGAAACAATTAACCAAAAATGCATTAGAGGATGCTAAGCAGTATAGTAGTGAGAATTTCTATCAAAAAATTATGAAAACTTATCATAAAGCTTTAGCCAAACATCATTATTGTTATGAAGTGGTGGCATTGACACCGGATAAGGGACATACTTATAATGTGGCATTTCAATTTGATAATCATCAAGTGATTATTCATTTGTCTTCGCAAGTGGTTGAGCGTTATGGATTAAGTGTTGGACAAGTTGTTGATAGAGAAGAACTGGATGCCTTAAAAGATCAGGAACAGGTTTCTCGAGCTTATCATTTGGCATTAAAATATTTAACGTATAAAGATTATAGTTATGCTAAAATGCAAAAGAAATTAGCTGATAAAGGTGATTTTGATGATATTCAAATAGAAATGACAATGGAGTTGTTAGTTCAAAAGAATCTCATTGATGATGTAGAGTATACAAAAAATTATTTTCAAAAGGCTAAACGAATGGGTGTAGGTGTTAACAAGATTGTCTATAATCTGAAAAGAGAAGGAATCTCACCTTTTGTGATTGATGAATATTTAGCAGATTATTCACCAGATCTTGAATATGATAAGGCTGTTGAGATTGTTAAGAAATTATATAATGAAAATACAACGAAACCACAATATGCATTAATTCAAAATATCAAGAATAAATTATTTAATAAAGGATTTTCACAAGATGTTGTTGAAAGAGCAATTAATGATTTTGATTTTGTATTTCCTAAAGAACATACTCAGAAACTTTTAACAAAAGAGTATTATCGTGTATATAATCGATATAAGAATCGTTATGAACCACAAATTCTAAAAAGCAAAGTCATAACATTTTTAGTTCAAAAAGGGTATGAATATGATGATGTTGTAGAAATTATTAGAGAGTTATGGGAGGAAAATAATGATAAAGATTAAAGATATGAAGTGTGGTAATGACAATGTGGAATTTACTGCAATGATTAATCATGTAACAACAGGTAAGACAAATGGTGCAAATAAAAGTAATTATTTAAGTATTGTTTTTCAAGATGATACAGGAACAATTGATGCTAAACTTTGGAATGCAAGTGATGAGCATATTCAGTCTTTAAAAAATGGAGCTGTTGTGAGAGGGAAAGGTGATATTATTAAATATAGTGATGATCGTCAAATGAAAATCATTAGTATTGATGATGTATCTTATCAACAATCACAGCAAGTAGAATTTTTAACGAAAGCTCCTCTTGATAGTGAAACAATGATGAATGAGTTAATGAGGTATGTCAAACAAATCTCTAATAGTAAACTTTATGTCTTAACAAAACATCTTTTTGAAAAGCAAATGGAAGCATTGAAAATTTATCCAGCAGCCAGTAAAAATCATCATGATTGTGTATCTGGATTGGCTTTTCATACTTTGTCAATGTTAAAAGTTGCTGAAAGTATGTTAACTATTTATCCTCAATTAAATGCCGATTTAATGTATGCTGGTATTTTATTGCATGATATTGGAAAAACTGTTGAGTTAAGTGGACCTGTTGTGCCAACTTATACAATGGAAGGCAAGATGTTAGGGCATATATCAATTGCTCAGGCAATGGTTTATCAGGCTGCCCAGGAATTAAATATTGAGGGTGAAGAGGTAGTTTTATTGCAACATATGATTTTAGCTCATCATGGCAAAAATGAATTTGGTTCTCCTGTTCTTCCACAAATTAGAGAAGCAGAAATGATCTATTTGATTGATAATATAGATGCAAGAATGAATATGTTTGATAAAGCTTTAGATCAAGTGAATGCAGGAGAATATTCAAAACGTATTTTTGCATTAGAAAATAGAACAATTTATAAACCTAAAATGTATGAATAACGAAATAGATAGCTATTTCGTTATTTTTATATAAAAAAAGTGGCTATTTAGCCACAATGCTTTGATAAAATTCTTTCCACATATCTCTGACATGTTCTTTTGTATAATATTGACTAATGTCATGAGAATATTGACTATATTGATTATATAATTCTTGATTTGTTTTTAAATCACTCAGTTTTTGAACAAATCCAACGTTTGTTGTATCAGATAAGTATTTCTGGAATAAGATATCTTTATAAAGGTCTAAATCTCTTAATAGAAGAGGTTTTTGACTATTGATGGCTTCTAATATGGACATAGGGAATAATTCGTTATATGAGGGCATAAAAAGCACATCAGCGATATTATAAATATGATTCATTTCTTCTCTAGGAACAATCCCTATAAATTTAACATTTTGTGGAGGATGATTATAAATATCTTTTAATTCATCATATCCATCAGTAATCTTTCCAAAAGAAAATCCTCCCGCCCATACAAATGTTACATCAGGTAACATTTTTGCGACTTCAATAAAATCTTTCACACCTTTTCTTGTCTGAACTTGTCCAACCCCCAAAACAACAAAAGTATCAGTATCTATGTGATACTTCTTTTTTGTTGAAACAACAACATCTTGACTTTCCTGATAGAAAGCTTCTTTTGATACATAATTAGGAATATATCGTATTTTTTCTCTAGGGATCCCAAATTGAACAAGATCTTCAATAAAAATAGGATTTACAACAATTAAATAATCTGCTGTATTATAAAAGTAAGTAATATATTTCTTAAAAACTTTTAAGGCTGAACTAGGTAAACGGATACTGCCATCAAGGGTATCAGGTAAAAAATGAACATAGGCAACATTGACCCCTTTATTTCTTTTCATTTTGATGAGATATTCAGGAAGTATCGTGTGACAATGAATAATATCAGCAGGTTTTGAGTCATTGATAACCACTTCAAATTCATCACTTAATTCATCCTTGATTAAAGAAACTTGTTCAAGATAAGCACTACCAACCCCCTGACCATCAACTTTATCAGCATTAGATAACATATTTATTCTTATTTTAGCCATATTTTTCTCCTTCTTCTCTTATTATATCATATGTCCAAATAATTGAAAAAAGCATAAAAAAAGAGTTCATCAGAACTCTTCTGATGTTTCATCCATAATTCTATCATAAATGTCATTTAAATGAACATCTTCACTGTGATCAGTATAAATAACCTGGAAACTATCTTGTTGAGTATAACGAGGAATAATATGAATATGAAAATGATGAACAGATTGACCAGCGACCTCATTCATATTTGTTATAATATTAAATCCTTGTGCATCTAGCGTTTTCATCAATTTTTTTGCGACTATTTGTACAATTTTCATCATATGTGCTAATGTTTGTTCATCAACATCCAAAACATTATCAAAATGCTGTTTAGGAATCACTAATGTATGTCCATTAGTTGTTTGACTCAAATCTAAAAATGCCATACATACATCATCTTCATAAATAATCTTTCCAGGAATATTATGTTTTCCAATTTCACAAAAAATACAACTTTCCATAATAACAACCTCCATTACTTTCATTTTACATCAAAAATAGAATAAGGGAAACCCTTATTCTATATAATTGCTAGAAATCTTCTTAATTGCTTCTTTAATTTTATCATCATTGACAGTAAAATTATATTTTTTCAAATAAGTTCCTTCAATTTCTTCTTTCACATCATCATCATTAGAAAGTGCAGTTACTAATGCATCAGTGTTTTTATGATCGGTATTATATAAATAAAGAACTGCATAAGTATTATCACTCAATTTAATAGCTTCATTATAAACACCATCTTTTGTAACGGCAGAAAGTTTATCAAGTATTTTCTTAAGATTATCATCTAAAGAAGAATTTTTAGTAACAATACCATGATCTTCTGCTTTACTACCATTATCTTTCATAAGTTTATCAAATGCTGCTTCATCTTTTGCTTGTTCAATCAGTGATAAGGCAGTTGATTCTTTATCAACAATAATTTTCTTAAAACTGCTGACTTGATAATTTTTAATAAGCGTTTCTAAGTTTTCAGAAATATATTTCTTTCTTAATAGTTCTTGCTTTGCATCAGGTATTAATACAGTTTTAATATAAGCATCTTTTGAATCATAGCCTAGTTTTTTTGCGTATTTTTCAAGATTACCATCAGCGTATTTGGCATAATCTTCTTCACGCTGTTTCACTAATGCATCAAGTTCTGATTGATCTGTGACTTCTTTATCAGCGATAGTTGTTAATACTTCTTTTACGATTTCTGTAGTGCCACCATTATCTAAAAGATATTCAAAGAAATCTTGTTTTGTAATTTTTAATTGACTTCCACTGACAAGTTCTTTATCAGCGTCACTGACTTTTACTGAATATTGAGAAGAACAGCCAACTAATAAACCACCACATAACAATAACATTAATAGTTTTTTCATTATGCTTTCTCCTTTCTAAGATCATCTCGAGCCTCTAAGGATTCTTTAACAATTTTTTGAATTGTATTTTGAATTTCTTCATCACTATATTTTAATTCATAAGTCTTAAATGCTAAATAGACCATATAATCATCATAAACAAGTAATGGAGAATCAACATCAACAGTTTTTAATTCACTTTTCACTTTTTCTTTATCTGTACTTGTACAATATAAGAAATAGTATCCATCACTTCCCTTAATCGCTTCACTCACTTTTCCTTGTGATAAAGATAAAGCCGTTTTTTCAACATCACTTCCATAAAGATTCTTTAGTCCAGAAGTTGAATCAATGACACCAATATTTCCTTTGGCACTCTTTGAATCATCATCAGAATATTCTGAGGCAATATCTGCAAAACTTTTATTTGTTTTTAATAATGATTTCACTTCTTCTAATTTTTCTTTTTCATCATCTGTAGGACTGTCTGGATCAGTCATTGAAATCTTAATTAAACTCATAAAACGAGGTGATTCTTGTTTGTAATAATCTTCAAAAACCTCATCAAAGTTAGCCTTCACATATTTTTTTAGGAACTCTGAATATTGTAAAGATTGAATTAAAGAATCTTTATAAGCACTCATATCTTCATACCCACTAGAAGCAAGAGCACTTTCTAATTGTGTATCAGCTTCATCACCATATTGATTTTTATAATTCGTTTCAATATTTGTGACAATTTCAGAAGCATTTTCTTTCATATCATCAGTAACTGGAAAATTTTCCCTTATTAACTGATCTAATACATAGGTAAATAAAGCTTGTTTTCCAGACGCACTGGTAGAAAGATTTGTATAAATGTCATCAGCCAGAATATTCTTTCCATCGATAGAGGCTACAACATCTTTCCCATTATCTTTCACTGTTCCTGAACATCCGCTCAAGACTATCATACTGGCTAATGCTAGCCCTACAAGTCGTTTTTGTTTCATATAAACCTCCTTGACTTAAACACTTCCATTATACACGATATCAATATTTTTTCAACTTTTGTAGGCTATAACACAAAATTTCCTGACATTTTACCATATTATATATTGTGCATAGGAGGAGGGACGTCAGTTGGAAAAAAGAAGCCATGAAAAAGGTCAGGAAATCACAATTGTTTTGTTTATATTATTGATTTTATTATGTTGTTTTATGATTTAAAATAAGGGAGGGATTTCTATGTTAGCACATCAAGGATCATTTACTTTAATTCTTGTTTTGTTTATCTTGTTAGTTATTATTTGTGGTATTTGTTAAGATTTGACTCTATAGATTCCATCTATAGAGTTTTTTTGCTTTTTGTCCTCGAATATGAGGTGTTTATAGATGTAAATGAATACATATCTTGGGTATAATAAATTTATTATCGTATTGCTTGAATGAAACAGCAATTTTACGTAAAATATATGTTCGAAAGGGGCGTATTTTATGTCAACTTTAAAGATTGAAAATTTACATGTTAAAGTCGGAGAAAAAGAAATTTTAAGAGGTATTCATTTAGAAGTTAAAACAGGAGAAGTACACGCTATTATGGGGCCTAATGGTAACGGAAAATCAACGTTACTGTCAGCAATTATGGGTCATCCTAAATATACAGTGACACAAGGGTCAATTACACTTGATGATCAGGATGTTTTAAGTATGGAAGTCGATGAACGTGCACGTGCAGGTTTGTTTTTAGGAATGCAGTATCCTCAGGAAATACCAGGAGTGACAAACTCAGATTTCTTGAAAGCAGCAATCAATGCAAGAAGAGAAGAACCTATTTCTTTATTTAAATTTATTCGTACACTTGATAAAAATATTGAAGAGTTGGATATGGATGAAAATTTAGCTCATCGTTATTTAAATGAAGGTTTTTCAGGTGGTGAAAAGAAACGTAATGAAATATTACAGATGAAATTATTACAGCCACGTTTTGCTTTATTAGATGAGATTGATTCTGGTTTGGATGTTGATGCATTAAGAGTTGTCAGTGAAGCGATTAATTCTATGCGTAGTGATCATTTTGGATGTGTTATGGTTTCACATTATGAAAGATTATTTGAATTGGTTAAACCTACTCATGTTCATGTTCTTGTACAAGGACAAATTGTGATGAGTGGTGGTTATGAAGTGATTGAAAAAATTGATCATGAAGGATATGAATGGGTAAGAGAATTAGGTATTGAGATTCAGCAAGAGGAAGAAAAACAACCAATTCTTTTGGAATCTTGTGGGAAAAAGGAACAGTTGAAACATGATAAATGATATTTTAAGTAGTGAATTTTATCTTGTTATTAAAAATGGTGATTGTTTTCAATCTCATCTCCCTGATCATGTCTCTTATCAAGCGGGACTTTTGAATTTTATGAATGTTAATCCTGTAGAAATTCAAATTGTCTATATTTTAGATGAAAAACAGACTTTCGATATTGATATTCGTGTTTTAGAACGTTGTGAAATTAATATGATTGAAAGTAAGTTTTTAGCAAATGGTGCAACTTTGAATAAGAATATGTATTTGGCTCAAGATGCTCATCTGCATATTTTTAGTGAAAATAATTCAGGGTCTGCAAAAAGTTATGAAAATGTTTATTTACAGGAAAATGCGATTTGTCAGTATGGTTTTGCTGAATTATCTGATGGTGATTTTAGTGGTTATTATCATTACTATTTAGATGGCGTTGGAGCTGATGCCAAAGTTCGTATGGCAATTCTTGCAAAAGCTAAAGAAAATAAATATTATGAAGTTTTGATTAAACATAATCAACCTCATACATTTGGTCAGATGGATAATTATGGTGTGGTTAAAGATGCTGGAAAATTAATTATTGATGGTATTGGTTCTATTACAAAAGGTCAACATGGTTCAGCTAGTCACCAGACAAATAAAATAATGGTTTTTGATTCCAATTGTATTGCTGGAGCAAATCCATATTTATATATTGATGATTTTGATGTAAAAGCATCACATGCAGCTGGAGTCGGAAAGATGGATGAAGAACATCTTTATTATTTACAAAGTCGTGGTCTTTCTAAGAAACAGGCAATGCATTTAATAACATATGGATATTTAAAACCAGTTATTGAAGTTGTTGATAATGAAATGTTAAAGGAACGTTTTGAAAAAGCTTTATCAAAGGTAGGTGCTTAAAATGTTCGATGTTGAACAAATAAGAAAAGATTTTCCAATGTTAAATGGAAGAATGATGCATGAGCATCCTTTGATATATCTTGATAATGGCGCAACAACTTTAAAACCGCAATCTGTTATAGATGCAGTATGTCGTTATTTAAGCAGTTATTCTGGTAATGCTCATCGTGGTGATTATGATTTATCACATGAGGTCGATGAACAGTTTGAGGCGGCACGAAAAACCATTGCTGAATTTATTCATGCTAAACGTCCTGAAGAAATTGTTTTTACATCGGGATCAACAGATTCGCTTAATATGATTGCATATGGTTATGGTAGAACGCATTTAAAAGAAGGCGATGAAATTTTATTGACGGTTGCTGAACATGCTTCTAATACGTTGCCATGGTTTGATGTGGCACAAGAAGTTGGGGCAGTTGTCAATTATATCGAGTTAGATGCTATGGGACGTTTGACTTTAGAAAATGTTCAAAAAGCAATAACTGATCAAACAAAAGTTATTGCTGTAGCTGAGGTGACAAATGTTTTAGGCTTTCATGCGCCTATGAAAGATATTTGTCAATATGTTCATGAACGTGGCATTATTGTCGTTGTTGATGGGGCTCAAAGTGTTCCTCATCAGGTTACTGATGTACAAGAAAGTGATATTGATTTTTTAGCTTTTTCAGGTCATAAAATGTGTGGACCAACAGGGATTGGTGTGATGTATGGAAAGTATGATTTATTATGCGAAACCAAACCAACCCGTTTAGGTGGGGGATCGAATTCACGCTATAATAGTTGTGGCGTTGTGACTTTAAAAAATCCACCTTATAAATTTGAAGCTGGAACACCAAATATTGAAGGGGCTATTGGACTTGGTAAAGCAGTAGAGTATCTCAAGGCTATTGGGATGGAAAATATTCATGCTTATGAAAAAGAATTGCGTGATTACTGTCTTAAAAAAATGCAGCAATTGGATAATGTAGAGATTTATAATGCACAATCACATGGTGCTATTGCTTTTAATATTAAAGGGGTCTTTTCACAAGATGCTGCAAGTCTTTTTAATACATATGGCATCGCTGTAAGGGCGGGTCAGCATTGTGCTAAGATTCTTGATGAGTTTTTAAATGTATCAACAACATTACGTGCCTCTTTTTACTTTTATAACACAAAAGAAGAAATTGATCAGTTTATTGAAGTATGTAAGAAAGGAGATGACTTTTTAGATGCGTTCTTTGGATGATCCTCAATTATTGAGAGAAATTATTATGGATCATTATGAACATCCACGTAATCGTGGATTGGTTGATGATGATGAATACAAAAAAGTCAATATGAATTCTGATACTTGTATTGATGATTTAGATATTCAGGTGAAATTTGATGGAGATCAAATTGTCGATGTGAGATATGATGGTGAAGCATGTGCCATTTGTACATCTTCAACATCTATTATGAGTCAATTAGTGAAAGGAAAAAGCAAAGCTGAAGCAAAGAAAATCATTGAAAATTATATGAATATGATTTATGAAAAAGATTATGATGAAGAATTACTTGATGAAGCAATTGCTTTTAAAAATACACACAAACAGGCTAATCGTATTAAATGTGCAACATTAGGCTGGAATGGTTTGATTAAATTAATTGAAGAAAGTGAGGAATAGAATAGTGGCTATTGATAATCTTGATATTCCTACAAATCATTCAGAATACGATTTTATTGATGAAGATGTATCTGTTTTTAAAACACCTAAGGGGTTAAATGAAGAGATTGTCAGAGAAATTTCAGCAATCAAAAAAGAACCTGAATGGATGTTAGAATATCGTTTAAAAGCATTAAAATGTTTTTTAGAAAAGCCAATGCCAACTTGGGGCGTCGATTTAAGTCAAATGGATTTTGATGAATATACATATTATAATCGTCCAAGTGATAACTTAACTGATAAATGGGAAGAAGTTCCTGAAACAATTAAAAACACTTTTAATAAATTAGGAATTCCTGAAGCTGAACAGCATTTTCTTGCTGGAGCAACGGCTCAATATGAATCAGAAGTTGTTTATCATAATATGTTAGAAGAAGTTAAAGAAAAAGGAGTTATTTTCCTAGATATTGATAGTGGACTAAGAGAATATCCAGAAATCTTTAAAAAGTATTTTGATACGGTCATTCCTTATAATGATAATAAGTTTTCTGCTTTAAATGGTGCTGTTTGGTCTGGTGGATCATTTATTTATGTACCACCAGGAGTGAAATTAGATAAACCATTACAATCTTATTTTAGAATTAATAGTGAAAGAATGGCCCAATTTGAAAGAACTTTAATTATTGTTGATAAAGGATCTGATATTCATTATGTGGAAGGCTGTACAGCACCTTCTTATTCTAAAGATTCATTACATGCTGGAGTTGTTGAAATTGTTGTTTTAGAAGATGCCAAATGTCGTTATACAACAATTCAAAACTGGTCTAAAAATATTTATAACTTAGTAACTCAACGAGCAAAAGTTTATAAAAATGGTTCAATGGAATGGGTTGATGGAAATATTGGTTCTTTAGTCACGATGAAATATCCAACTTGTATTCTGGCTCAAGAAGGAGCAAAAGGAACATGCATAACAATTGCGGTAGCCGAAGATTGCCAAATTTTAGATTCAGGTTCTAAAATGATTCATCTTGCGCCAAATACATCAAGTCAGATTATTTCTAAATCTATTTCTCGAACAGGAGGAAAGGTCAATTATCGTGGATTGGTGCGTCATTCAAAGAATGCTTTTAATGCCAAAAGCAAGGTTGAATGTGATACACTTATTTTAGATGAAAAATCAACAAGTGATACTGTTCCTACCAATATCATGATGAATAATGATTCAATTATTGAACATGAGGCAACAGTATCTAAAGTTTCTGAAGATCAATTGTTTTATTTAATGAGTCGAGGACTCACGAAACAACAGGCAACTGAAATGATTGTTATGGGATTTATTGAACCATTCTCTAGAGAATTGCCAATGGAATATGCAGTTGAATTAAATCAATTGATTAAATTAGATATGGGTGAAGAGAGTATTGGATAAACATCTCATTAGACAAATGATGAAAGAAAAACGTCTTCAAATGGATCGTAAGACGTTTTCTTTATATGATCAAAATATATACAATTTGGTTTTGCAGCATCCTTATGTTCAAAATTCCAAAATGATTGCCTGCTATGTTTCTTTACCAAATGAAGTCGATACATTAGCTTTAATTGAAACTTTTTTAAAAACAAAATCTGTATGTGTTCCACGGGTTGAAGGAACAATCATGCATTTTTATCAAATTGATTCTTTAGATGAATTGCAAGTTGGACATTTTCATGTTTTAGAGCCTACGACCAGTCGCAAGGTGCTATCACAAGATATTGATATCATGCTGGTCCCAATGATGGCTTTTGACGGGCGTAAATATCGAGTCGGGTATGGCAAAGGGTATTATGATAAATATTTTGCGAGCGGATATCAGGGCTATAAATTGGGCCTCGCTTATGCCATGCAATATGTCAATGAGATTGCTGTTGATGAATATGATTATGCTTTAGATGAAATTATAACTGAAAGAGATATATTGAAATAAATGCCAAGAGGCATTTTTTCTTTTGTCGAGACATATAATGTTTTGGTGAAATAGGATGAAAAAATGGATTATAACAACATTAGTACTTTTAATCATTATCATGGCTTCTATGACAGGGGTTTATCTAAAGTTGATTCCAACTTTAAAAGAATATGGAAAAATGGAAGTAGAAAGATTTAATCAATTGATTATCTCGCATTGTTATTTTACAAGTGATTCTCAGTATAAGAATTTGGTCATTATAGAGCGAGGCGAAGATAATGAAATAGAACTGCTTGATTTTGATATGGTTAAAGTTAATGAATTAGCAACAGCTATAGTGATGGATATTGAACAAACATATGCAGCTTTAGAAGAAGGCACATATCTGGCAAGTGATGATAGCTATTATCAAAGAAGGCTTCAAGCTGTTAGTCGTAGTGGTATTATTTCACAGATCCCAATAGCAACATTATTAAATCTACCAGCCTTTTCATTTCTTTCACCATCTATCCCTGTGCGCTATAAGCATTTATCCAGTGTTGGAAGTTCCATTATCAAAAATATTGAAAATTATGGGGTTAATCATGTCATGGTTGAATTATCTATTGAAGTTAAAATGGATTTAACGATGATATACCCATTCTTTTTACAATATCATACGCATTCCATAAAAATTCCTGTTTTATTAGAAATATTCCAAGGACAAGTTCCTCTCGTTTATTCACATTAGAAAGAAGAATGTTTATGTCTCATATTTTAAAGATGTATTATGGCATTAATGTCTCTATTGAAGAGACAGGTTATTTTCGTTATCAAGGTGAATTGTATTATTTTTGTTATATTTATGATATCGCAAGCTTTATGACTGTCTATCGTTATTATCGTTATATGATGCATCAATGTGGCACTCAAGGTTTTACATTGGTGAAGAATCATAATCAGGATATTGTTTCACAAAATTATATTCTTTTGATATATCATACAAGTCCTTTTGATTTTTCTAATTATCTACAAAACTGCTTACAGCCATTTCCTATCCCTAAGATGAAAGTCATTGATATTAAAGAACAATGGATTCATAAGATTGATTGTGTAAGAGAGAAAGTGAAAGATTATGCATATAGTTTTAAACATGATCAAGATACAATTTCTTTGATTTACTATTATTGTGGTATTGGAGAAAATAGTATTAATGTCTTAAATGAAATTTTAAGAATTGACCAAAATGCAGCACTCTCTATGTCACTTTCTTTATCACACCCTATTCAAAACTATGTTCATGAAATTGTTAATCCCTGTTATTATACAGTTTCAACCAGAGCACGTCAGATTGTCTGTCTACTCAGGAGCCAATTGTTGACATATGAAAATATTTCAGAACTGTTAGAGAGTCAGTATTATGATGTTTATGAAATTATTTATTTATATGCAAGAATTTTATATCCGTCTCATTTCTTTGATCTGATATTAAATGATAAAGTGACTCCAGAAATGATTCAAAATTTTTATTTTCATCTTCATGAAGAAAGACTCATGTATCAGGAAATGTTAAGAATTTTATCGTTTTATGTGACACTTCCCAAAATAAGTTGGATAAATGACGAAAATATGGTATAATGATAAGTAATTAGTTGAAAGGGAAGTATGTATGGATTTTGTAAGTAATATTAAAAATAATGAAAGAATTAGAGAATCTTTAATTGGATTGAAAACTTTATCTGATGAAGAGTTGCTTTTGAAAAGTGATCACGAACTCAAAGAAAAATTAATTGCTTTATTGAATCATGAGGATCCAAAAGTACGTAAAAACAGTGCTATTTTATTGGGTCATTATGATAATACTATAGATATTTTATTAAATGCTTATCAACAGGAAAAAACAGAATATGTCAAAGATGCTTATTTAAAAGGGATAAGTATGCAGGATTGTCATCATTATCTTGATGATTTAAAGGATATTCAAAAACAATTATTGAATTTTGAGGATACAGAAGTCAAACATATTCAGGCACAATTAAAAATACTGAATCCTTTAATTTTGAAAAATCAAGTGCATAAGAAGAAAATCATTAAATTAAAACATGAACCAGTTGATGTTATTCTTACCTCTCTTCCTTATTATCAGTTTGTTTTATTTGAATCTGTTTTGCATTTGAAATATAAACCTGTTACACAAGGTGTGCTTGTTCGAACAGATTCTATTTATGATTTATTAAATATCAGAACTTATAAGGAAATACTTATTCCATTACGTAGGGCAACCAAAATGAGTATTTCATTAGAGAGTATGAGTGAGGGATTAAAAAATTGTAATATCTGTGAAATTCTTGATATTCTTTATGATGATCAGTCATTGTTTTATTTCCGAGTTGTTGATTCATTAAGGCATAAGGATCCTGGTTTAATTAAAAAGGTATCAGAACAGATTTTCCAGATGTATCCACATAAATTATTAAATACTACAGAAAATTATGATATTGAGATTGTTTTAAAAGAAGTGCGTAAAGATCAAGTCAATGCGTATTTAAAACTGACTCATTTACAAAGTCCACGTTTTCATTATCGAAGAGAAGTCATTGCCACATCTATGCAGCCATATGTAGCTGCTACACTTGTTCAATTAGCAAAACCTTATATGAAAGATGATGGAAAAGTTTTGGATCCTTTTGTAGGAACAGGAACTTTATTGATTGAAAAAAACTTTGTGAAGCCATCTAAATTCTCAATGGGGATTGATATTTATGGTGATGGTATTGAAGCAGCGAGAAAAAATACCAAATTAGCAGGACAAACTATTTATTATGTGCATAAAGATGCATTGCGTTTTGTCAATAATGAAATGTTTGATGAAATTATTACAGATATGCCTACTTTTGCACAAATGAATGATGAAATTCAATTGCGAGATGTCTATGATCGTTTTTTTGACAGAATTAAACGTCTTGTCAAGCCTGGTGGATATGTTTTCTTGTATACAAGTGAAATTTCTTTAGTGAGAAAGAATTTAAGATTACAAGAAGGTTATCTTAATCTAATAGAACATTATGAAATACCAAGAGGTAAAAATATGTTTTATTTCTTTATTATGAAAGTCAAATAACCTACACATGTAGGTTATTTTTAGCTCAATGTACTATGTTTATATGATAAGATGTTCAGATGAAAGTTTGTATACAGGAATAACAACCAATTTAAAAAGAAGATTACAAGAACATCTTAATCAAAGTCCAAAAGCTGCAAAATATACAAGAAGTCATCCGATTAAGCAACTAGAAGCATTTTGGGTATGCAACAATCGTAAACAAGCTTCACAATTAGAATACTGGCTAAAAAAGTTGTCTAAAAAACAAAAAGAAATGATTATTGAAAACAATATTAACCTAAAAAAATATTTGAATAAACAATTGAGAATTGAAGATTATTGTCGAGATATATATGCATTTGATAATGATTATGATAATATGAGAATAGGAGATGAGAAAGATGACGATAAAAGAAGTAAGTGAAAAATTTCATATGACAGCAGATACACTCCGTTACTATGAAAAAATTGGCTTAATAGATCCAGTCAAACGGAATGCGAGTGGAGTCAGGGATTATCAGGAAGCAGATTTGAAAAGAATTGAATTTTTACGTTGTATGCGATTGTCTGGGCTAAGTATTGGTATGTTAACAAAATATTTAGAATTATCTGATCAGGGGGATGAAACGATAGGACAACGTAAAGAAATTCTACTTCAGCAGCGTGCTGAAATTTTAGCAAAGATGCAGGAACTGCAAGATACACTTGATCATTTAAATCATAAAATTGATACATATGATGAAAAAATTGGAAAAAAGATATCATAAATAGGGGGCTCTTATCAATAGATAAGAGTTTTTGTTTCTGCTTAAATAGATACTTTAAAATAATATGAAAAAAGATAGTTCTTGACATGGAGTTAACTCTAAGTGCTATGATAATGACATATAGGAGATGAATAGATATGAATGAAGTCAGGTTAGGAAGAACTGGTATTGTTGTGAATAAGAATGGTTTTGGGGCTTTACCAGTCCAGCGTGTTTCAATGGAAGAAGCAGATATTATTTTAAAAAAAGCCTATGCACATGGTATTCGCTTTTTTGATTCTGCAAGAGCATATAGCGATAGTGAAGAAAAGATTGGTCATGCATTGAGTGATGTTAGGGAGAATATTTATATTTCAACAAAGACAATGGCAACGACTGTTGAAGATTTTTGGAAAGATCTTGATATGAGTTTAAAAATGCTGAAAACGGATTATATTGATATTTATCAGTTCCATAATCCCTCTTTTTGTCCAAAACCTAATGATGGAACAGGTTTGTATGAAGCCATGTTAGATGCTAAACAACAAGGGAAGATTCATTTTATTGGGATTACCAATCATGGAATCAATGTTGCAAAAGAAGCATTAGAGTCAGGACTCTATGATACTTTGCAGTTCCCATTTAGTTACTTGGCAAGTGAAAAGGAAGAAGCATTGGTTCGCTTATGCGAGGAAAAGGATATTGGTTTTATTTGTATGAAAGCTTTATCAGGAGGATTGATTTCACGTAGTGATGCAGCTTATGCATATATCAATGAATATGCGAATGCATTGCCTATTTGGGGAATTCAAAAAGAAAGTGAATTGGATGAATTTATTAGCTATCAGGATCAACCACCTGTAATGAATGATGAAATCAAGGCTATTATTGCACATGACCAAAAAGAGTTGGCAGGTCATTTCTGTCGTGGCTGTGGTTATTGTATGCCTTGTCCTCAAGGGATTATTATTAATCAATGTGCACGTATGTCTTTAATGTTAAGAAGAGCACCAGCAGCCGGATGGTTATCTGAAAAATGGCAGGCTGAAATGAAAAAGATAGAAAATTGTATACATTGTGGTCAATGTATGCGACATTGTCCATATGAATTGAATACACCAGAATTATTACAAAAAAATTATGAAGATTATCAAACATTTTTAAAATAGGAGAAAAAAATGAAATATAGAAAATTAGGTCGAAGCAACATAGAAGTGAGTGAAGTTTCTATTGGTTGTGAAGGATTGATGGAAAAAAGTGATGAAGAGGTTAAACGTTTTGTTGATGAGGCTCATCAGCTAGGAGTCAATTTTATTGATTTTTATTCTTCTAATCCCACTGCAAGAAGTGCTTTTGGAAAAGCAATCAAAGGACAACGTAAGGATTGGATTATTGAAGGACATTTATGTTCAGTATGGAAAAATGATCAGTATTTACGTACTCGTAAAATGAGTGAAGTCAAGGCTGGATTTGAGGATTTATTGACACGTTTACAAACTGATTATATTGATATAGGGATGATTCATTATGTTGATGGTGAAAAAGATTTTCAAGAGGTTTTTCAAGGTGAAGTGATAGCCTATGCACAAGAATTAAAAAAACAGGGAAAAATTCATTTCATTGGACTCAGTTCACATAATCCAGTGATTGCGATGAAAGCTATTCAAACAGGTTTGATTGATGTTTTGTTGTTTTCTATTAATCCTTGTTATGACATGCAGCCAGCAAGTGAAAATGTAGATGATTTATGGGCTGATGAAAATTATGAAAAACCATTAACCAATATTGATCCAGATCGTCAGGCCCTTTATGAACTCTGTGAAAAAGATAATATTGCTATTACTGTTATGAAAGCATTTGGTGGTGGTGATTTGTTGGATGCTAATCTTTCACCATTTGGGGTTGCGATGACGCCACAACAGTGTATTCATTATTGTTTAACGCGTCCAGGAGTTGTTTCAGTTATGGCTGGAGCACATAATATTGCCGAATTAAAGGCTTCTGTGAGTTATTGTACAGCGTCTCCTCAAGAAAGGGATTATGCTCCTGTTTTATCTTGTATACCAAAACATAGCTTTATTGGTAATTGTGTCTATTGTGGACATTGTGCACCTTGTGTAAAAGGTATTGATGTTGCAAGTGTTAATAAATTTACTGATTTATGTATTGCTCAAAAGAGCGTCCCAGAAACAGTGAGAGAACATTATGAGGCATTATCACATCATGCCAGTGAGTGTATTGAATGTGGTATGTGTATGCGTAATTGTCCTTTTCAGGTAGAGATTATTTCTAAACTTAAAAAAGCAGTTGAAATATTTGGAAAATAAGATAGAATATTGACAAAAGCAAGATAATATTCTTGCTTTTGATGGTTATAATTCAAAATGATGCTGATAGATAAGAAACAATCAGAGAAGGTGAATGGAATGAAAATTAATGAAGTGAGTTTGCAGTTCAAGATTAGCCAAGATACCTTACGCTATTATGAAAAAATCGGATTATTGGGTCCCATACTTAAAGATAAATGTGGCAATCGAGATTATCGGGATAAGGACATTCAACGCTTGAAGTTTCTCAAATGCATGCGTGAGGCAGGATTAAGTATTCATGTTTTACAAGAATATATTGCCTTATATAATCAAGGTGATAAAACAAGAGAAGAAAGAAGAAATCTTTTAATTTCACAAAGAGATCATTTTATTGAGAAAAAAGCATGTATACAAAAGTCTATTGAACAATTAAATCATAAAATTGAAAATGATGAAGAATTATTAAATAAACATATTTAAGGAGGCTATATGAAAACAAGAAAGATAACATTTGGTGCAATGTGCCTAGCTATATCATTGCTTTTACCACAAGTTTTTCACCTGATTGGTATGCAGCAGGCAGGCTCAATATTTTTACCAATGCATATTCCTATTTTTATTGGAGGAATGTTGTTAGGACCTATTTATGGGTTATTTTTAGGTATCTTCGCACCTTTAACAAGTTTTGTAGTAACAGGTATGCCAACAGCACAAAGAGTTCTTTTTATGATGTGTGAATTGGCAACATATGGAATGATAAGTGGTTTATTATTCCATCAATTTCATTTTTCTAAAAAAAGATGGGGGTCACTGTTAGCTTTATTAATAGCGATGTTAGCTGGAAGAGTTGTCTATGGTATTGTTATTGCAATAGCAACTTATTTATTTCAAATGCCACTTGGCGGAATTGAGGCTGTTATAATGGCTACAATGACAGGTGTTCCTGGAATGATTCTCCAATTTATTTTTGTACCATTGATTGTGACAATGATTGATAAAGGAGGATATTTTCATGAACCTGAAAGAATTGCAAAAAAAGCTTAAATCAGAAGATTACACATTAATTGCAGATAGGAATGGGGAACTTTATGTTTCTTATCAGCGTGGGATTGCGCCAATACTTAATCCAATGAAAGAACAGCAGAATTTCTTTAAAGATGCAATAGTGGTTGATAAAGTAATCGGAAAAGCAACAGCCATGTTATTAGTTTTATCAGAAGTGAGATATATTTATGCGTATATATTAAGTCAAAAAGCAAAAGATATTTTAGATCAATATCATATTGATTATGATTATGAAAAAATAGTTGATTATATTGAAAATAGAGACCATACAGGAATGTGTCCAATGGAAATGACTGTTGCCCAGTTATCAGATCTTCATGAGGCCTTTATTGCTTTAGTTGCTAAACAACAAGCTTTATTCAATCAGTAAAGGAGAAGTCTATGTTTCATTTCAAAACAGATTTATTGAAAGATCATATCTTAAAGTCATTACTTATTTTTGCTATACCAATATTAATTTCAAATATTTTTCAACAACTTTATAATACAATGGATACAATGATTGTTGGTAATGTGTTAGGTGATACATCTTTAGCAGCAATTGGAGCCTGCGCTGCTGTGTATGAGCTGCTTATAGGTTTTGCATTAGGTGTTGGGAATGGTTTATCTATTGTCACTGCCAGAAGTTATGGTGCACATGATGAAGATTTATTAAAAAAATCTGTCGCAGGTTCACTGGTTATTGGAGTGATATTAACACTGATGATTATGTTGATATCATTTGTGTTTTTATATCCGTTATTAGAACTGTTAAAGACACCAGTTGAAATTATAGATGAATCTTATTCTTATATTATCATTATTACAATGTTTGTTGGGGTTATGTTTGCTTATAATCTTTGTGCAGGATTATTAAGAGCAATTGGTAATAGTGTTATGCCATTAGTTTTTTTAATTATATCATCTCTCATTAATATTATATTAGATTTATTATTTATTACTCGTTATCAAATGGGAATTCAAGGTGCAGCAGTTGCAACTGTTATTGCACAAGGAATTTCATCATTATTATGTATCTTTTATATTTATAAAAAATGTCCAATTTTGATTCCTAAACGTCAGCATTTCCAAATTGATATAGCACTCTATAAAGAATTGGCAGGTCAAGGTTTTTCAATGGGCTTTATGATGTGTATTGTTTCTGCTGGAACAGTTATACTCCAAAGTTCAATTAATAAATTAGGCTATTTGGTTATTGCTGGACATACAACTGCCCGTAAATTAAATTCTTTTTGTATGATGCCTTCTGGAACAATTGGTTTAGCATTAGCAACATTTGTATCACAAAATAAAGGTGCAAATCAGATTTCACGTATACGTGAAGGTGTTAAATATGGACATTTGATTGCGATTGGATGGGGTGTCATTATTACTGTGATTTTGTGGTTTGCAGCCCCATTCTTAGTGAAGTTATTATCTGGTTCTAGTGAACCAACCGTTATTGATAATGGAACATTGTATTTGAGAATCAATGCGCCGTTCTATGCAGTTTTAGGTATTTTACTGAATTTAAGAAATTCACTTCAAGGATTAGGAATGAAGATTATTCCTTTGGTATCGAGTGTTATTGAATGTTTTGGAAAGATTATATTTGTCATTTTATTTATTCCGATATTAGGATATTTGGGTGTTATTATATGTGAGCCAGTGATTTGGTGTTGCATGACTTTACAATTGGCATGGTCATTTTATCATAATCCTTATATAAAATCTGATGATCCTCAATAAATAATAAGACAAGGAGGAAAAAAATGAATCGATTATTTTTTGTTTTACCCCTGTTCCTTATATTTCCATTAGGTTTTTATTTCTATTTTTTCTTTAAACATATATTACTTTTCTTTATAACTGATTTATCACTATGGATAAAAGTTATACTTGTGATTGTTACTATTTTATTTGTCACTCCAGCAACCCATATTTTTGGATTTTGGGCGGTGATTGTTTTACATCTCTTTGCATTTGGACTCATGACTGATTTTGTTGTATGGGCATGTGGAAAATATATTGTTCATCAAAAGATCTTAATGGCTATTTATCAGTTAGGATTGATTCCTTTATTATGTTTATTTATTGTTTTAGGATACGGTTATTGGAATATGAAGAATGTTCATCAGGTTGATTATACTGTGACAACACATAAAAACATAAAACAAGATTATCGTTTGGCACTCATCACTGATCTTCATTTTGGTAATACTATGAATAAAAAAGAACTTCAGGAGTATTGTCAAAAAATATCTGATTTAAAACCTGATATTGTTTTATTGGGTGGTGATATTGTTGATGAGCGCTCAACTTATCAGGAAATGTTAGATGCTTTTTCTTGTCTTAGTCAGATCGATAATCAATTTGGCATCTATTATGTTTATGGTAATCATGATCAGGCACGATATTTAGACCAACCACCTTTTTCTTTAGAACAACTTCAACAGGCAATTGAAGATAATGATATTCAAATTCTTTTAGATACATCGTTGCGAATTCAAGATGATTTGACAATTGTTGGAAGAAATGATCGTGGATTAGGACAAAGACAGAGTTCTCAAATACTTTTAAGTGATGTTCATCATGATGATTTTGTAGTGATGCTTGATCATCAGCCAGTTGATTTAAAAATTAATGATCAATTGAAATGTGCTCTTCAGTTATCTGGACATACTCATGGTGGTCAAATGTTTCCAGTTGGATTGATAAGTGATATTTTAGGATTTGGTGAAATGAACTATGGTTATCGTCAAATGGATTATATGCAAGTCATTGTTTCATCTGGTATTGCTGGATGGGGTTATCCATTACGAACAGGGTCACATTCTGAATATGTGATTGTTGATGTGGTTAAACAATAAATTCATAGAGTCCTAACAAAAGAATCATAAGACTTGATAATAATGGAGCAAATGATTGAATTTTATTTAATAACAATGATTGTCTTAAGGCTTGAGATATTGCGATAAAAAATAATGAAATAAAAAAGGTAAGTAAACATGTTGATGCATAAGGAAGGCCTGTTATACTTGCGCCTAGACTTAAACCAATGTTATTAATAGAAAGAGTCATACCTAATAAACCAGTTTCTTTCCAAGATAGATTATGAGTTTTGATTATGAATAATGATTCAGAACTATTTGGTTTTTGAAATAACATAATCATTCCTATCAGGATCATAAACAGAGCACCGATATGATTAGCTGTATCTACAGAAATAAAAGAGAGAATATAATGTCCTAATTTCATAGATAAAAATGTTCCTAGGGTTGTTAACAATGCAATGAATAGATTTTGATAAAAAGATATACGAATATTTTTCATACTATAAGATAAACCTAGTAATAAGCAATCAATATTAGCAGAAAAGGTTAAAAAAATAACAGAGAAAAAATGCATAAAGTCACCTCTCTTTATGATATGACAAAAAATAAATTGTGCTATCAATTGCTCTTATATTTTAATAGCATCAGGATAAATATCTTATTACTAAAAAAATAAAGATGCATGTGATATGTATCTTTGTTTTTTGTCTATATAAACTCATTATGAGTTATAATAATGGTATTGTTTATTGATCAGGATTATTTTCCTGTACAGGAGGGGTTGTATTGGATGGAGATTCATCCTGATTGGTATTGTCATTTTCAGGTTGCTCAGTCTTAGGAGAATCACTTTCAGATTGCGCTGGAGTGCTTGATTGAGGCGTTTGTGTTTCTGATTGGTTTTCTTGAATTTGTTGTTTAAGATCATTAATTTCATTTTGTTGTTTTGTATAATAATCATATGCAATGTATCCACCTACACAGATTCCAATCATTATAAAAAGACTGATTATCAATAAAAGAAGAGTTGAAAACCAAGAACGTTTTTTCTTTTCTTTCACTATTTTTTGAGGACGTTTTGTTTTGACTTTCTTTTTGACTTTTTTCTTAATTTTTGTTTTCGTCTTTGTTTTTTGACGTTGTTTTTGTGGAGATGGACTTGAAATTGTTTCTGGTTGATCAGTTGAAGGTTCTAAATTCTTTTTAGATAAATTTTGTTTATTCATCATTTTTGATTTTTGTTGTTTAATAGTTTCTTCTTTTGCATTTTTAATAGATTCATACTGTTCTATTTGAGATTGAGTATAATCTCTTTGAATGGTTTCTTCATTGTCATCATCAAATGTAAATCTTTTTTGACTCATATATATCACCCTTTTTTATTATTCCACGTTTTTGTGTCTTGAGTATGAAATAATTATTTTCATATGACTATTGATTATTTGTTATATTAGTATTAGAATATACTTAGTAATACTAAATAGAAATGAAGTGAAAAAATGAATGTGAAATATGAACGGCAATTGAAAAAAGGGGTTTTAGAGATTTTGGTATTGCAGCTGCTATCTCAAAAAAGAATGTATGGATATCAGCTGATTGTAGAGATGAAAGAAAAGAGTCAAGGTTTGTTTGAAATGAAAGAAGGAACACTTTATCCTATTCTTTATCGTTTAGAAGATGATGAACTTGTAAAAAGTGAATGGAGTGAACCTAAAGATAAGGAAGTCTCTAGAAAATACTATGTTATTACAAAGCAGGGAAATGAAGTGTTAAAAGAATTGAAATTATTGTGGGGAAATTTTTCAAAAACAGTAAATGATATGTTAGGGGATGATTGTTATGAATAAAGAGAAGTATATAAAGATAGTCATGAAAAATTTAGGATGCTCAAAACAGCAGAAACTGAAAATTAAAGCTGATTTAGAAAGTGATTTTGAAACAGCTCTTAAGATGGGAGAATCTTTAGAGGATATTATGCATAGAATGGGTGAACCTCAGGAACTTGCTTGGGAATTCAATGATAATCTTGGTGTGACTAAAAAGAAATCACATAAAAAACTTATTTTAAGTGTATTCATAGGTGTAGTATGTGTATTGATTGCTGGCTTTTTCTATATACGTTCACAAATTCCTAAGACCAATCCAATTGGGACATCTGGAATATTTCAAGAAAGTCAATTAGAAGAGTGGAGTATTCAAACAATTCAAAAGATGGATGACTATCAATACATCTATGATATGTCTGTTCCTCAAATGAAAAAAGCATTAACCAAAGAAAAATGGCAAGATGCATTAAATCAATTAGGTGAATTAGGCTCTTTTAAAATAATAACTAGCCAATATTATGCAGAAGTTTCACAAAACAAAGAAATCCTGGCTGTTGGTGAAGTTGTTGCGTTATATGATAAGAGAAGTGTAACGTATACATTGACTTTTGATAAAACGGGTCATATAGCAGGTGTTTATATGAAATAATGATTGAATGAAAGGAAAATCAATATGTTAGTATGGGGATTATGTGGTTTATTTGCTGTTATGTCAATTCTCTTTTTGTTAGGAAAAGGAAGCTTTTTAATTGCTGGATATAATAGCGCGAGTGCGAGTGAAAAAGCAAAATATAATGAAAAGAAATTATGTCGTGTAATGGGCATAGGAATGGGGTTTATTGCATTAGGAATGCTTGCTGTTGCTTTGAATGAAGATAAGGGAATTTTGTTTATGATGATAGGGCTGCTTAGTGGGATTCTTATTATGACATTTGCGACGAACTTTTGCTATAGTGAAGATTATATCGTTGAAATGAGTCAGCAATCTCATCATGCTTGGTATAAAAGAAAAGAAACATGGGGTTCAATGATAGGAATTGTCGTTGTTATTGTTGTTGGCATACTTATGTTTGTTGGAGATATTCATATTGATTATCAAGAACAAATGATTCAAATAGGAGCGACAATGACAAAATCAATGGATATTGAATATCAAGATATCAAATCAGTTGAATATGTTGATAAACTAGATACGGGTCAAAGAACATTTGGAATTGGCAATGCTGTTATTGAAGCAGGTAAGTTTAAAAATAGTCAATTTGGTTCATATCGTCTTTATGCATATAAACAATGTCACACATATGTAGTTATCCATGTGAATGAAACGATTGTTGTTGTTAATCAAAAAACAGTAAATGAAACAAAAAAGATTTATGATCAAATTCACTCATATATAGAAAAAAGCAATATAACTTCTTAATAGTTACATTGCTTTTTTTGAATAGATTATATTATTTATTCCATAGGAAAGAGAAAAGTTTTGAAAAACTATCACAATTAAAATAACGTTCACTCTGTATCCAAGATGGATAAGTGTTATAGTTGTGAGTTAAACAATAGTAATGATAAGTTCCATTCATAATATGACCTCCCTTTGTTTGATTGTTCCCTTTTTAATACAATTCCATTATATAACATATATTTCAGAATAAAATGGTCTATCAATATAAAGATAAAAGCTTTTTTTGTGCTCAATGCACAAAAAGTGTTATAATAAAGAAAAGAGAGGATGATAAAACGTGGGATTTACAATTGAAGATGCTTTAGCTCAAACTGAAAACCAGTATCATTTAAAACTATTGGCAGGACAATTAGGTTGTGCTAATGCCATTAGCTGGGTTCATTTGATTGAAGATACGACCATTATAAGACAATTGTGGGGAAAAGAATTAGCAGTGACAACAGGTTTGGGTTTTCAAGATGATGGGGCATTGCTTAATTTGGTACAAAAATTAATTCAATATCATAGTGTAGGATTAATTATTAATGTTGGGAAATATATTTTTGATATTCCAACTGATGTTATTGATTATTGTAATGAACATGATTTTCCATTATTAACAACACCATGGAAAGTTCATTTGGCTGATTTAATTAAGGATTTTAGTATGAGATGTCTATATTCAGAGAAAGAAGATAGACAGATATCAAAGTATTTTAAAAATGTTTTCATGAATCCGCTATTGATTGAAGATTCAAGAGCAGGTTTAACAACTGCTTTTGATGTTGATGGAACATTTCAGGTATTACTTGTTCATATTGAAAATTCAGATCAATGGGATACAATTGAGAGAAGAAGAATGTTATTTCAGATAGAACTCTATTTTGAAAAAATAGACTGTGCTTATAGCTTCTTTTGGTATGATGGTTATTTTGTATTGATTGTCAATAATCTGGATGAAAATGAATTTGATAAAACGATAAGAAATATGTATGAGCGTGCTCAAAAAAGAATGAATAAATATTTTATTCATGTTGGAGTTGGAACACCACTTAAAGATTTTAGAAATGTCATATTGGCTTATAAACGCGCTTTAAGTGCTGTTCGTTTGGCAACTCAGTTTCATCAACCAATTTTATATTTCCGTGATATGGGTATCTATCAAATCATCTGTTCCATTGAAGACCAAGAGATTTTATATGATATGTATCATCGTCTCCTTGATCCTTTGATTCAATATGATCAAAAACATCATGGAGAATTAGAGAAAACACTTTATTATTATTTGGAGTATAATGGAAGTCCACAGGCAATGGCTAAACATCTTTATACACACCGTAATACTATTAATTATCGTTTGAATAAAATTAAAGAACTTTTGCATAATCAATTATCTTCTTATGAAGATTTATTTCCATACATGATGGCTTTTTATATTAAGAAAATGGGAATGATGAAATAATATTCATAACACATACAAAAAGTGATATGATATATATAAGAACAATAGTGAAAGGAATATACCTCCTTTAGCGAGTCGTTAAAGGTCAAGAAGAATTATGATATGGAATTGTTATATTTCAATGGACTTAACTACACTAACATGTAGACGCTAACGCTTCGGCCCATTTCCATATAACAATATCGTAAGTATTGTTCTTATAAATGGAGGGAAATAAAAATGTGGAAATATATGGATCAGAATCAATCTCAAGAATTTTTATTATCCCTTCATTTGCTGCATAATCAATTATCCGATAAAGAGAAAGTAAAAATGCTTTATTCCATCAGTAATTCAATAGAAGAAAATTATAATATAATTAAAATAAAAAAGAGAAATGGATCATTAAGAACTATTTATCAACCACATACGAATTTGAAATTAATTCAAAGACAGATTTTAAAAACTATTCTTAATAATAGAAGTGTTTCTACTTATGCAAAAGCATATCATAAAAATATTGGATTAAAAGATAATGCATATCCACATGTTCATCAAAAAAGAATCCTTAAATTAGATATTAAAGATTTTTTTGAACATATTCAATTTATAGATGTTTATAATGCATGTTTTTCATTAGCATACTTTCCTCAATCTATTGGTCATTTATTAACACAACTGTGTACTTATCATGGATATTTGCCACAAGGGGCACCTACATCTGCTTATATATCTAATTTGGTAATGAAAGAATTTGATGAACAGATAGGTGAATGGTGTGAAAACAAGCATATTTGTTATACAAGATATTCTGATGATATGACATTCTCAGGTGATTTCAATCCCCGTGAAGTGATTCAAAGAGTTAGAAAAGCTCTTTACCCTCTAGGACTTGAAATAAACAATCAGAAGATTCATGTTATTGGGAATGGACAGCAACAAAATGTGACAGGGCTAGTTGTGAATCAAAAAGTTCAAACATCAAGTCGTTATCGAAAAAAAGTAAGACAAGCGATTTATTATATGAAAAAATATGGACTGGAATCACATTTATCCGCTATTCAATATCAGCAATCACCACAAAATTATTTACATCATCTTTATGGACAAGTCCAATATATTCTACAAATCAATCCACTTGATCAAGAATTTCAATCCTATCAAGAATACTTAAAAAAGATAAAATAAAAACTCACACATTGTGTGAGTTATTTGTTTATTGGAGCGGGTGATGGGAATCGAACCCACGTAGTCAGCTTGGAAGGCTGAAGTTCTACCATTGAACTACACCCGCATATACAGAGCATCTCAACTACTGCTTGTATATAATACCATTATAAACAAAATTATGCAAGAGTTTTTACATATTTTTTAAAAATATTTATCTAAATATTCTTCTAAACAAATCCCTTCCTGCATTATTGTTTTAGCATGTTCTTTACCAACATAACGATAATGCCAAGGTTCATATCCAACCTTAGTGATTTGATTTTTATCATTAGGATATCGTAAGATAAAACCATATTTATAACAATTTTCAATAAGCCATTGCTGCTCAGCAGTTTTTTCTTGGCTTTCATCTAATAGTTGATGACTTGTTGCGACAATATCAACTGCTAATCCCATTTGATGTTCACTAGTACCAGGTCTTGCCACCCAAAAAGAGGCTTTTTCTTCTGCTTCTTCCTGACTAGAAGATTGTTTCTGATAGCTCATAACTTCATTATTAAAAAGTTTTTGTTGTTTAGCTTGAGTACGATATGATGAACAGATGAAAGGACTGAGACCCTGTGCTCTTGCATCATCCATCATTTGTTGAAGATCTGGATATGCACGTTTATCTATAGATTGTCCATTGTTGAGTTGAACTAAATCCACTTGCCAGTTATCTGGAATTTGATTCTGATAATTGACGAGTGTTAACAATTCATCTTTTTTGGGCTTAGGCAGTTGCGTTTGCTGAGTTGTTTGATTGTTGGCAGGTACAGTTGATTTGTTTTGGTTTGTCATATATAGGAAAATTATAAAACAGAAAATAAGTATTCCGATACTTGTTAATAATAAAACACACCATTTTTTGAGTTTGTATTTCATCTTTGTCTCTCCTTTGTCTTTTTTCTTTATAATATCTTATAAAAAGGAGACATCAGAGTTACAAAGTTTTCGCATCATCTTTGCATCATTAATTGTTTTTTAAACTTTTAATACCTATATGAAAATTGTTTTCATTTGAAATTGTGTAATAATATTTTTGAATATCTTCTTTAGAGATATGCAAGTATTCAAGTCCAAATAGGAAATCACTTTCTTGACTTGGAACAATAAAAGATTCATCTGTATAAAATAAATATTGATAGATAGTTTGTGTTTGTGCATCTATCCAAATGTCAATAAAACTTGTTTTGCTAGAATAAGTGATAATATCAATGGTAACAGATTTCTTTGGATCAGTTGGATGACTGAAAACTCTTGTTATATAACTATAAGAATTAAAGTCGTTTTGAAAATCAATGTTTGGAATGATATTGAGTTTTTGTAGTTTGCTAATCTCAGCTTGAACATGTGATGTGATATTTTGCATATGAGCATTAAGTTTTGTTTCTTTTTGACTCACAAGAATAATATTGTCTTCATTTTCTCCATAAAAAGAGGATAATAATTTGATTTTTTGGGAAGTGTTTAATCGGCTTGTTTGATAAGTTTGCGTTGAAGTTTCATTTATATCTTCTATACCAATTGATGATAGTATTTTTTCATCATCCCATTTTGAAAGTGCGAAAGGGGTGAGTGGAATGAGAATAAGTAAACAGATTGGAATGAAAAAATAAAAGATATGTTTATATGTTTTCATTATTTTCACCTTTCTTTAAATGAATAGTTATGATTGTTCCTTGATGAAGAACACTATCAATTGTCATTGTTGCATGATGAATTTGAATGATTTGATCAGTAATAGCTAATCCTAGACCAGCACTTCCTGCATTACGAGAACGAGATTTATCCACCATATAAAAAGCTTCTCTCACTTTATCAAGATGTGTTGCATCAATCCCACACCCATTATCAATGATTTTAATTTCATAGTCCTGAGGTGTCTTTCTTCCAACAATAGAAATCTGCCCATTTTCTGTAACAGCTTTACGGGCATTATCTAAAAGATTTAAAAAAACTGTTTGCATTAAATCAGGTTCAATCCATAAGTTACATTCTTCAATGTTCATAATCAGCTGAATATTTTTTTGATTTGTAATAGGTATAAATGTGTCTTTTATTGTTTCAAAAAAAACTTGGGAAGAAATGGAATGCATTGTAAAGTCTTTTTTCTTTAAAATAATTAAATCCATTAATTTCATTGACATAGATTCTAATCGTTTTCCTTCTTGGACAATAGCGTGTGCGTAGGTAATAACTTGTTCATGAGTGAGTTCTTTGGAACGAATCATATCACCATATCCAATCATAGATGTTAAGGGTGTTTTGAGTTCGTGAGCAAAATTACTGACAAAGATTTCTTGGCGCTCTACTGAATCTTGTAAAGAGGCAATAGAGGCTTTTAAACGCTTAGACATTGTATTAAAGTCTTTTGTAAATTGACCTATTTCATCTTCACTAGATATGGGAATATCTTCGATAAAATCACCATTAGCAATTTCTTTGGTTGCGATTGAAAGTTTATGGAGAGGATTTGTCAGCCATCTAGCAATCCAAAAAATAACGATAGCACTTATACAGGATAAGAGAATGGTATAAGTAAGGAATGTTTGATATTGGTCATTACGCGCTTGAAAAATTGAGGAGATATTATGTGAATTTTGAATGTATATATTCGTGTTACCAAAGTGAAGAGAACTTAATGCATGGAGAGAATATTGATCTTTCTCTTTGAAAATTTTATATGCCCTTTGATGATCATTGATTTTATCTATAAAATTATTTTTATCACTAAAACCTCCATTTTGATAAATAATTTGACCTTGTGTGTCTCTTAAACAAAATGAAAGATTACCACTTAAAGTTTGAATAGTTATTGTTCCAATAGAATTTTGAATAACTTTAATTGCAAGTGAAGGATCAAGAGTATCTGTCATTGGAATATCAAACTCTCTTTGTAAAGAAGAAATATAAATATCATTTTCTTTATAAACACTTTCAATTTCTCGTTCTAATGAAGTATGAAAACTTGATTGGATAAGAAAATAACTGCCAATGCTAAAAACACTAACAGTTATCAACATAATACTGAGATAGAGTTTCCAAAAGAATTTCATGATTCTTCCTCCAGACGATAACCGATTTTATAAACAGGAACGATTTTATCTTCAAGACCTAATTTTTTTCGCATTCTTTGAACATGTAAATCAACTGTGCGACTATCCCCCATATAACTTTCATTCCAAACACTTTCATAGATACGATCTCTAAAAAGCGCAATATTTTTATTCTGGACAAAAAGAATAAGAAGATCATATTCTTTAACAGTGAGATTAATCACTTGGTTATTCTTTTTCACGATTCTTGATAATGTATCAATTGTAACATCATACACACTTAAAAATTGAGAAGTTTTATGAAATCTTCTTAGGACCGCTTCAACTCGAGCTAAAAGTTCAATGATTTCAAAAGGTTTAATAATATAGTCCTCAGCACCCAATTTCAATCCTTTAACACGATCTTTAACATCTGATTTGGCTGTTAAGAAAATGACAGGAATTTCAAAAGGTTTGATATATTCAATGAGTTCATAGCCATCTATAACTGGTAACATAATATCAAGCAGAATTAAATCAAAGCTTTCGTTTTCTATCAAATCTGCTGCTTGTTTGCCATCATATACACATTGACATGCATAACCACTATCAACTAAATTAATTCTTATAAGTTCAGAAATTGTTTTTTCATCTTCAACAACTAATATTTTATTCATAAAGAATTCTCCTTTGTTTCTATTATATATCAAAGTTGCATCATAACTGCATCTTATTTGAAAGCATAAACAAAAAACACACTTACATGAAGTAAATGTGTTAGTAATCATTGGAGCGGGTGATGGGAATCGAACCCACGTAGTCAGCTTGGAAGGCTGAAGTTCTACCATTGAACTACACCCGCAACTCAATTAGACTTCATTAGTCTATCATTTTTTTAAATAAATTTCAATACTTTTTTTACAAATAAATATCAAATTATTGAAACGCAACTGACCTTTGCAACCGATAGTTTCTAAAAAGGAAAGTAGAGTTTGTAGTCAATCATTGATGATTTCTTTATAGTATGGGTGAGGAGGAAAAGAAAATGAAAAAAATATTAGAAGTACGTCATATAGAAAAAAGTTACCATGACAATAAGGCAATTGATGATTTATCTTTTTGTGTTTATGAAGGAGAAATTCTTGGTTTATTAGGTCCAAATGGTGCTGGGAAAAGTACGATGATTGGTATCTTATCAACACTTTTAAAGAGTGATGGAGGAAATATTGATATGTTTGGTTTATCGCTAGCATCAAATATTCAACAAATTAAAAGTCAACTTGGTATTGTACCCCAAGAGATAGCTATATATGAAGATGTATCAGCTTATCGAAATGTTGCCTTCTTTGCATCATTATATGGTGTGAAAAAGAAAGAATTAAAAGAACAGGTTTTAAAAGCATTATCATTTGTTGGTTTGTTAGATAAAAAGGATGAGTTACCAAAAACCTTTAGTGGAGGTATGAAAAGGAGATTGAATATTGCTTGTGCTATCGCTCATCAACCTCAATTGCTGATTTTGGATGAACCTACAGTAGGCATTGATCCACAATCAAGAAATCATATTCTATCTTCATTAAAGATATTGAGAGATCAAGGAACGACTATTATTTATACAACTCATTATATGGAAGAGGTTGAAGAAATTGCCGATCGGATTGTGATTATGGATAAGGGGGTAAAGATTGCAGAAGGGACATTGAAAGAATTGTTGGATATCTATAAAGATACTTTGATATATACTTTCTTTGTTGAAAAGACACAGGAAGATATTGTTGAAAAACTTTTATCTATAAAAGGAGTGCAACAAGTCGAAATACAGAAAAATTCATTAAAAATAACTGTATCAAAAAAATGGGATGTTTTAGATAAAATTATTTTATTTTTTGTAGAAGAGGGATATCATATTCAGAAAATGGAAACAGAAGAGGGAAATTTAGAAATGGTCTTTTTAACATTAACTGGAAAGAAGTTAAGGGATTGATTATGAAAATTTGGATTTTATTAAAACATGAGTTTTTTCGCTTAATTGCGAGTCCAAGTACGTTATCTATTTTCTTGATTTTTCCCTTTGTTCTTATTTCCTTAATGGGTTTTTTATTTGAAGATCTTTATCATACATCATTGCTGAGTTCATATGATTTTTATGGTGTAACAATGTTATTTTATATTGCAATGATGTCTTCCACTGTTCCAGCAAATGTTTTTTTAGAAAAGAAAATTAAAAGTGGGAATACAAGAATTTTTTATAGTCCTGTTTCACGCGAGGCTATTTATGGTTCTAAAATTATTGTTTGTTTTTTTGTGATGAGTGTTTGTTTTTCTTTGAATATTATTGTGTTTGAAATGACTTCTTTTGTGAATTTTGGTGGAGAAAATATAGGTTATGTTATTTTATTAATGATTATTTTTATTTTGTTTTTGGTTTTATTGAGTAGTGCTATTTGTGTCAGTATTCGTAGTGAAGAAATAACAAATATTATTTTATCAAATTCTATGTCTGTATTAGGTTTACTATCAGGAATATTCTTTCCCATTGCAAGTTTAGGTGTTTTCTTTGAAAGAATTGCAGAATTTTCACCAATTAAATGGACTATTGATTGTTTATTTCAATTGATATATGACGGTGGTAGTGCCTATTATTGGTGGATTATGGCTGGTTTATTGATTCTATCATTACTTTTACTTGGGATTGTTCATAAGAATTATCAACCAGAAAATTATATTTAGGAGGGAAAGAAACATGTTTAAACATACTCGTTTTGTTTTATATCGAATTATTCATAATAAAGCAAATTTAACAGTTTACCTTATTTTAATACCCCTTGTTATGGGAATGGCTATATATTTTACAAATCATGTTTCTGAGAATATGCGTATTGGTATTGTTGGAAATATGCATATGATAGAAAATGAATATATTCAATATACGTATTTAGATGAAATACCAAAAACATCTCAAATGGTTCTTAATCAATATGATGCTATTGTAGTTTGGGAAAATCAAGATATAAAAGTTATATCTACCAAAGGAGAAGAGTTTAATCAAATGGTTTCATCAATAATCAATGGTGAAGCCACATCCACTTCTTTAAAAACTGACGAACGAGGAAATGCAACACAAATTATTGGCTTTTTAATGATGGTTGTTTCACTATTGGGGGTTCAAATTTATGTTTACTATTTTGATGAAAGAAATAGCATTGATAAACGAATACTTGCGACATCAATTCGCTATCATCAATATATGCTAAGTCATCTTATTGTGGTTTTATGTTTTCTATTTTTACCAGCATTTATAATTCTTTTGGGCGCTATGATCTTATTGCATATCACACTTTCAATAGCATTATGGGAATTTTCATTGATTCTTTTTCTGTTATGTTTCTTTGCTGCTTCGTTTGGATTGTGGATTAATGCTTTATCACAGACTTTAGAAGAAAGCATGATGTTTGGAAATATGTTTGCTATAGTGGCGACTGTGGTATCTGGTGGATTTGTTGAAGTGACTCATAATGAAATATTTAATCATATTATTCAAATATTACCTCAAAGACAAATGATGTTGTTATTGAATGCTTTAGAAAATGGAACAGCTATACCAATATTAGGAATTGTCTATGTGATTGTCTTATCACTTATTATGATATGGATAGGGGTAGTTGTTGAAAAAAGAAGAATGTCATAAAGATAATATTCGTTGTATAACATCAGTATTTTATTTCAAAAATAAAATACTTTTATATGTAAAAAAACTTCCTCGTTTTGAGGAAGTTTGTCTCATATTGGAGCGGGTGATGGGAATCGAACCCACGTAGTCAGCTTGGAAGGCTGAAGTTCTACCATTGAACTACACCCGCATATGAATGGTGACCCGCAGGCGACTCGAACGCCTGACCCTCTGATTAAAAGTCAGATGCTCTACCGACTGAGCTAGCGGGTCAAATATAAATTGGCTGGGATACCTGGATTCGAACCAGGGAGATGACAGAGTCAAAGTCTGTTGCCTTACCGCTTGGCTATATCCCAATAAAAAAATGGTGGGGAGGGGCGGATTCGAACCACCGAACCGAAAGGAACTGAGTTACAGTCAGCCGCGTTTAGCCACTTCGCTACCTCCCCAAAACATGGTGCCGGCTAAAGGACTTGAACCCTCAACCTACTGATTACAAGTCAGTTGCTCTACCAATTGAGCTAAGCCGGCAATGGTGGAGGTTAACGGGCTCGAACCGCTGACCCTCTGCTTGTAAGGCAGATGCTCTCCCAACTGAGCTAAACCTCCATTTTTCTTAGTGCTTACTTATAATACCATAGGACATATTTTCAGTCAAGAAAAAAATGACAAAAAAAGAAGCAAAAATGCTTCTTTAAATGTTTAAATAGACTTGTTTATAATTGTTGCCAAATCTCTTTTTGTATCTCAGCAATTTTTTCTCAATATTTGTTACTTGAGTGCAATGAAAATATTTGATAACTGGCTGTAATGTCATTCTTGTATCATCAATGATGACAGACTGTATAATATCGATTTCTAATTCTCTTTGGATATCAAGAATTTGTTTTTCATCAAAATATTCCTCATAGACAATAGCAAACATAGACTCTTGAATTCTTGCTACAACAGTTTTATTTTTAGCATATTTTTTCAAAGTTAATATAAAATTGTTTGTCCATTCATCACGTAAATTAACATCTAACATATTGTATATTTTATGTGCATGAATTGTTTCAACTATAAATATTGTCATCTCAGTATTTTGAGAAAGATTTTTTTGAAGATGTTCTAAAAGACCATATAAATTCAAAAACTGTGTCTCTCTATCAATTCTTTCAAAATACGCAAGTTCTTCCTTTTCCTTTTTGCTTATTAAATGCAGATAGAGAAGTCTTGCTATAAAGATTCCCATAAGTGTACCAACAAAAACAATAGGCCAAATAGAAATTCCCCAATTTGTTTTAGGTTTTACAAGCAATGACCATTTTGCAGGCATTTCAAAACTTTCCTCAACAACATTTAAATAATCTGCTTTTTCATTTGATGTTGCTAAAACTAATTTATGTCCTGTTTCTGCTGACACAGTCCATAACTGATAATCATAATCTAAATTTTGAGATAGGATATCAATATCTAGTTGATCAATAATTTGCTGTGCATCTAATATAATAGCGACACAACAGATTAATTCATTATTATGATAAATAGGTAAAATAGAAATTAAAATATCTTTATCATAGCTATCATGTTTAATAGGACCATAAGTAATAAGTTCTTTTCTTAAAACAGCTAATCGATAGGGATAATCTTTATCTAAATTTCCAGCCTTAGCAGAAGAACCAGACAGTTTGACTTGTTCTTTTGTTTTGATAATGATATCCATCACTTCCTCTTTTGCCATAATTTCTTTATATATTGGTGTTGATTTGATATCAGCTTGAGGGTTTGATTGAATATAACCACTAAATTGATCTGTATAATTATAGACACTCTTTAACTTATCTTCAATAAGTTCACAATAACTTGTTAATAAGGCTTTCGCATTATTTTTTTGTACTTTTGTGTAATGACTATCTAATTGAAAACCAACTAGCAAAGACAAAAGAAAACAAACAATAATCAATCCAACAAAAAAGTATTTTTCTAATCTGTTTATCATCTCTTGTACCTCTACATTTCATCAAAAATACAATAAGTATTTTTTCCACGATGTTTTGCTTTATATAAAGCTTTATCAGCTTTAGCAATTAAGTCTTTAACAGTATCTACTTCTTTTACACAAAGAGAAGCACCAATACTACAATGAACTTGATATGGCTGATTGTCGATAGTTAATTCTGTATTTAATTGAGAAATAAGTGCTTGTAGAATTTTCTCTATTTCTTCTCTTGTTTTTAAGTTTGGAATAAATAATAAGAATTCATCACCACCATAACGTGTTGCAATACCATCATATATTTTTTCAAATTTACGTAAACAAAAACCAATATTTGATAGAGCAGTATCCCCATATTCATGTCCAAAAGTATCATTTAAATATTTTAAATTATCTAAATCAATAAAACATAAGATAGAATATTTGTTTGAATCAATTGCTGAAATTTTTCCTGCAATTGAATTTGCAAATACCGTTCTCGTTGCTGTACCAGTTAATGAATCAATTAATCCCTGACTAGTAATATCCAAAATATTTTGAGTATCTATTTCAGTTTCATCACCATGAATTTTAGAATTCATTGCCTGAATAGAAGCAATTGTATTTTCCCATGAAGAAAGATTTTTTTGTAAAATTTTCTTTATTAATATATCAACAATGACACCACCAATACCAAGAATAAATAACTGAACAATTAAACTACTAAAATGTGTCATCATTTGTGCAAAAATATTACCACGATACATAATAGACCATGATGTATTAGCAATTGGTTTATAATTTACATACCAAAGTGTACCACTTTTCAATCCATAATAGTGACCGGCAGTCCCGTTTTTTAAATTTTGACCAACAACCTTAATATTTTCACCAAATAAAGTAGAACCTTGATTTAATTCATCAAGTCCAATATCATATGTTCCTTCTTCTGATGAAGCCAAAACTGTATTTTGACTACCAAAAATAACAAAATCTTTAAGTGCATGTTCACCTACATATTCTTCAATTGTTTGTTCTAATTCATCTTGAGCAAGCGAAGCCCAAACACTTCCAACCACTTTATCATCTTTAAAAATAGGTACAGCAACTGTATATATGAGTAACGAACCATTTTCTCCAGCACTATAAATATCAGTAATTTGAACCTTACCAGATGAATATAAATCTTGCATGAAAGTTCTTCTTGCAAGATTACCTGCTTTGCCGTTAGATGAATAAACATTAATATCTTCATCCGTTACTCCCATAATCTTATAATCAAAATTATCACTATATAATTTTAATTTCTCAGCGCGTTCTTTTAAAGAAAGATTTGTATTGCCAATGATCTCATCATCACGGATAGATTCTAACAAATGAATGGTTGACTGAATTCTATTTTCTATATGATTTGTAATATCATGCAATTGCGAAACTGAATCTACATAGACACTATCTAATGAATGATACATATTTCCAAATAAACAGGTAAGTAGGGTAATGACAAGGAAAATACGGTAATACAATTTTATTTTGAACAATGGATTGAGTTGATTTTTCATTTTCTTTATCTCCTATATCTATTACTATTATTTTATTATTTATTTAATACTTCGTCAATGCGAAAAGGATAATGACGAAATTTTGTTTATAATGTAAAAAAATGATGATGACTCTTGAAATGATATCATTATACGAATTTATAGGAGTCTTTGATATGATAGAAAGTCTGTTAAAGTAAACAATTTAAAACCTCTTATGTTAACTCTTTTTAGGTATATTTATATATAATATTTTACACTTTTTCCCATATAAACACAAGTTTTTTAACGTTTACTTTAGCGTACATATTAGTAGCAAAGGAGAGTCAGAAAAATGTTAAATAATGATATGTTTGAAGATATAATTCATCAATTAAATGAATGCCAATATATTTCTGATTTGCGTCATATGGTTGAATCTCAACAATACATCGATGAAATTATCAAAGTTGTTCATGGATTATCAGTCGAAGCCTATTCTTTTGAACAATGGAATGAATTGTATAATTATTTATTAAAGAAAAAATGCAGTTTAAAAACTGCACAAGATATTAAGCAGGATATATTAGAAAAGCTCAATCAAAAAGCATCATCTTTTTCAAGATAATGCTTTTTTATTTATTCAACCCCAGGTTTTCCTAATAATTTAAACATATTCTTTTTATAAACTTCAACACCTGGTTGATTAAATGGATTGACATCCAATAAGTATACTGACATTGCACAAGCTTTTTCAAAGAAATAAACCATATAACCAAATGAATATGGAGTTAATTCATCTAATGTAATTTGAATATTTGGAACTCCACCTGTATTGACATGTGCATCAATTGTTCCTTCACATGCTTTTTTATTAACATAATCAACAGTTTTTCCAGCTAAATAATTTAAATTATCTAAATTATCTTTATCACTAGGAATTTCTAGATCAGACATTGGTTTTTGGATTTTTAAAACTGTTTCATATAAGACTTTTGTTCCTTCTTGGATAAATTGTCCTAATGAATGTAAATCAGTTGAGAAAGTTGCACTTGTTGGTAAAATACCTTTTCCTTCTTTTCCTTCAGATTCACCAAATAATTGTTTCCACCATTCAGCAGTCATTGCAAGTTGTAATTCATAAGTGACAAACATTTCAGCAGGATATCCTTGTTTTGATAACATTTGTCTTGCAACACCATATTGATAAGCAGCATTTTCATCTAAGTTAGGATTGTTATAAGCATCTCTTGCATCAGCTGCTCCTTTTAACATAGCTTCAATATCAATTCCAGCCATTGCAATTGGGAATAAACCAACTGCTGTTAAAACTGAATAACGTCCTCCAACATCATCAGGAACAACAAATGTTGTATATCCTTCATTTGTTGCTAATGTTTTTAAAGCACCTTTTGCTTTATCAGTTGTTGCAACAATTCTTTTTCTAGCAACTTCTTTTCCTTTTGTTGTTTCAAGTAAATCTTTAAAGATTCTAAATGCAATTGATGTTTCAGTTGTTGTTCCAGATTTAGAAATGACATTAATAGCAAATTCTTTATCTTTCACATACTCTTTCACTTGAGATAAATAATGAGATGAGAATGTATTTCCAACATAAATAATTTGAACACTATTTGTAGGGAATAAACCATTTAATGCTTCAATTGCAGCTCTTGCACCTAAATAAGAACCACCAATACCACAAACTAATAAAACGTCAATTTCATCTTTAAGTTCTTCAGCTTTTTTTAAAATTGCTTTGACTTCATCTTTGTCATATGCAACAGGGAGATCTACCCATCCTAAAAAATCATTTCCTTTACCAGTTTTGTTATGGATCATATCATGAATAGTTGCTACTTGTTCCTTGTATGAATCCATACTTTCAGTTAATTTTGCTTGTGATAAATCAACTTTAATCATCATTCTTCCTCCTCTGTAATGCCTTGAGCAATCCACTCAGGCAATTTTTCTTTTAACGGATTAAATCCTAAAGGTGTTTCCTGTATCTTTTCCCTTTGATTTTTATAAGCTCTTTTATACTTTCTTTTAGCACTATGTACAGCTTTTAAAGAAAGTTTAGCTTGATGACTTTTTTCATCTATATCAATGACCTTCACTCGGATGACTTCGCCCACATGGACAAAACTTTCAACACTTCTGACAAACTTATCAGAAATTTCTGAAATATGTATCAATCCAGAAGAATGATCAGGTAAAGATGCAAATGCACCATAAGGTTGAATTCCAGTAATGGTCACATCAATTATATCACCGGTTTTGACGCGATATTCCATTAACAGCCCTCCAATCAATGAGATTATATCACATTATGAATTCACAATAAAGCGAAAAAAGGTCACGATACTTTTATATTTTAAAAAATATGGTATAATATGAAAAATGCAAGGAGGAATGAAGGATGAATTTAGAAGAAGAAATCAAAAAGGTTATCCATAAATTAAGACCATATTTACAAAGAGATGGTGGCGATATTGAATTTATTAAATTTGAAGATGGAATTGTTTATGTTCAAATGCATGGTGCCTGTGCAGGGTGTACGATGTTAGATGCAACGCTTAAAGATGGTGTAGAACAGATTTTAATTGAAGAAGTTCCAGGGGTTTTAGAGGTACAGGCTATCTAATGAAGAAGTTTATTGCTGAATTTAAAGAATTTGCTATTAAGGGAAATGTTTTAGATATGGCTGTAGGTGTCATTATCGGTGGTGCTTTTGGAAAAATTGTTACTTCTTTAGTTAATGATATTATTATGCCAGTGATTACATTATTAGTTGGAGCTACAGATTTTAAAAATCTATCACTTGTATTAAAAGAACCTGTGAATGGAAGTGAAGGAATTTCTTTAATGTATGGGCAATTTTTACAAAATGTCATTGATTTTTTCATTATTGCTTTTGTTATTTTTATGATGTTGAAGTTGATGTTAAAACTTTCTTCTTTACGTCAAAAACAGGAAGAAGAAAAGATGGAAGAAAAAGGTCCAACAACTGAGGAACTTCTCGTAGAAATTAGGGATTTATTAAAAGAAAATAAAAATTGAGACAAATTTGAGAAAAATATTAAGAAATATGTGCTATAATATTTATATGTGAAAATATCCCTTGATTTATAGGTGTGTTTCACATATAATATGAAAAGTCTTTATTTGTAGAATAATGTCTTCTTAATTAGGTTAAACTAATAAAGGTGATATTATGAATACAAGAAAGCAGGAGCAGTTTAAAATTGCTGCCATTCTTTATGACTTAGGTTTAGAAATGGAACTTATTGAAGCAATGACTTCATTGAGTCATGAAGAACTTACAAAATTATATCAATAATAGAAGCTCTTATTCAGAACCACGAGATGAGGATCGATGATGTGGTGGCAACCCTTTTCAAAGAAGGTGCCCTTACCTAGCAAGTTTACTTGAACAATAAGAGGAAAGAAAGCTTTCCTCTTGAAAGCTTTTTTTATTGAATGCGGGAGGAAAGAAAAATGGAAAAGATTTTATTTACATCTGAATCTGTTTCAGAAGGACATCCAGACAAAGTCTGTGATCAAATTAGTGATGCTATTTTGGATGCATGTTTAGCTCAGGACCCTTATTCAAGAGTTGCCTGTGAATGTTTTACAACAACCAATTTGTTAGTCATTGGTGGGGAAATTACAACACATGCAAAAGTTGATTATGAAAAAATAGCAAGAGATGTTTTAAAAAACATCGGTTATACAAGTAATGATGTAGGTATTGATGCCAAAAATTGCCGTGTTGAAGTTGTCATGGATACACAATCAGCTGATATTGCTTTAGGAACGAATGTGGAAGTTGGTGGCGCAGGTGATCAGGGCATTATGTTTGGTTATGCTTGTAACGAAACAGAAGGATATATGCCTTTACCAGTTTCGATTGCTCATCATCTTGTTCGTTATGCAACAGAAAAAAGACATGCTGGTGAGTTCAAATGGGCACGTCCTGATATGAAATCACAAGTAACTGTGGATTATAGTGATTTACAAAATCCAAAGATAGAAACAATTCTTATGTCAATCCAACATGATGATGATTTTGATGAATTGCAATTTAAAGATTACATTCAAAACGTGATTATGAAAGATGTTGTGAAAAAGTATAATATGAATACTGATTATAAAGTTTATATTAATCCTACAGGACGCTTTGTTATTGGTGGACCTCATGGAGATACTGGATTAACTGGACGTAAGATTATTGTTGATACATATGGTGGTACAGCACGACATGGTGGAGGTGCCTTTTCTGGTAAAGATCCATCAAAGGTTGATAGAAGTGCTGCTTATATGGCAAGATATATGGCTAAGAATATTGTTGCTGCTGGGCTTTGTGAGCGTATTGAAATTCAATTGTCTTATGCAATTGGAGTTAAAGAACCAACAAGTATCTATATTGAAACATATGGAACTGAAAAAATTTCTAAAGATATGATTTTACAGGCTATTCAAGCTGAGTTTAATTTAACACCACAAGGTATCATTGATACTCTTCAATTGTTAAGACCAATCTATTCTAAAACAGCTGTCTATGGACATTTTGGAAGAGGGGATTTAGATCTTCCTTGGGAGAAATTAGATAAAGTAGAAAATTTAAAAAAATATTTATAAGCTCCCATCGGAGCTTTTTGACTTTTTTACATCAAATGAGTGTAATTTACACAAATTTAATGTATAATATAATTATCAAAGGAGGAATATTTATGAAAGTCATTATTAGAGGAAAAAATATTGAACTAACTGAAGGGATTGAAACAAAAGTCAACAAAAAGTTAAATATGTTAGATAAGTATTTTATCATGAGTGATAATGTTGAAGCCAAAGTTTTAATCAGAACTTATCCAGTTGGTCAAAAAATCGAAGTGACTATTCCAACAGAATATGTATTATTAAGAGCAGAAGTTATTGATGAAGATCTTTATAATGCAATTGACCTAGTCATTGACAAATTAGAAGGACAAATTAGAAAGTATAAGACGAGATTAAGTAGAAAATCTAAAGATAATAAACTCGCATTGAACGTATCTTCTATTGAACCATTAGAAAATGAAGAAGAAGATGTTATCGTGAAAACAAAGACAATTAGTCCAAAACCTATGGATATGGAAGAAGCTATCATGCAAATGGAATTAATTGGACATTCATTCTTTGTTTATAAGGATACAGAAACAAATCTTATTAGTGTTGTCTATAAGAGACATGCTGGAGATTATGGTTTAATTGAAACTGAATAGTGAAAAGACTCCAAATGGAGCCTTTTTTCTTATAAAAGACATCCTTGATAGATGTCTTTTTCTTTCATTAATTTATCAATATCATTTAATATTGTTACCTTTTTTATAGACCAGAGTGGTTCAACTAAATCATTGATAGGAGCATCACCAGTTAAGCGTTCAATGACAACATGAGATGGAATATAGGATAATTGTTCCACAACCAAAGAAATATAAGTTTCTCTACTCATCAAAGGAAAAGGTTTTTGAAGATACATCTGATGAAGAGCTGTATTCTTTAACATAAAGAGATTATGTATCTTTAGACCTTGTATATCTAATTGTCCAACAGCTTTTGCTGTCTCTAACATCATATCATAAGTTTCGTAGGGTAAACCATTAATAATATGAACACAGACATCTATATTACGTTTTCTTAAGCGTGATAATCCGTCAAGAAATGTTTGATAATTGTGACCACGATTAATCAATTGAGCAGTCGTATCATGGATTGTTTGAAGTCCTAGTTCTATATAAAGATCACATTTTAAAGAGAGTTCATAAAGGTAATCACAAACCTCTTCACTTAAACAGTCAGGACGGGTTGCAATAGCAATCCCTACAACCTCAGGATAGTTAATAAAAGGTTCAAAAGTTTTTCTTAAACGTTCAATATCAGCATAGGTATTGGTATTGGCTTGAAAATAGGCAATAAATTGGCATTGCGGCCATTTTTGTCGCATGATTGATGAAACATCTAAAAATTGTTTTTGCAGGGAATCATAAATGTTTCCAGCAAAATCACCAGAACCTTTATCAGAACAAAAAATACATCCACCTTTGCCACTTGTTCCATCACGATTGGGACAAGTAAAGCCAGCATTGAGGGAAACTTTGGCAATTTTTTGCTGATATTTATTTTTTAAAAAGTAGTTATAAGTATGATAACGCTTGTTATCAAAAGAATATGGAAATTGATTCATTTTTATCACCATGAGTGATTATAACATAAAGGAGAAAACAATGTTAGAATTAAAGCATATTTTCAAAAAATTTGAAGATCGTGTGATTTTAGATGATCTTTCAATAATTTTACCAGATACAGGAATGATTGGGATTGTTGGAGAAAGTGGCTGTGGGAAAAGTACGTTGCTTTACATTTTAGGAATGCTAGATAGAGATTATGAAGGAGAGATCTTTTTTAATGGGGAGATTATAACTCACTATGATGATTTTATTCGTCATCATGTTTCTTATATGATGCAAAATAATGATATGATAGAATCTTTAACATTAAAAGAAAATATTCTTTTGCCCTGTCAAGTGAGTTATAAAGGATATGATGCCAGTCGTTTTGAGAAAATAACAAAACAATTAGAAATTGATACTTTATTATCAAGATATCCATCACAGCTATCAGGTGGACAATTAAAACGTGCCTCTATTGCGAAAGCTTTATTAAAGCAATCATCACTGGTATTAGCAGACGAACCAACAGGTTCACTGCACTTACAGCAATCGCATGAAGTCATGCACCAATTACAGAAATTATCACACTCTTCACTCGTTATTGTGGTTTCCCATGATCCCCAATTGTTAAAAACTTATTGTGATTCAATATTGACTTTAAAAGACGGAAAACTAAAAGGGCGTATTGTCAAAATGCCTCCATTAGCCTTTCAGCCTATTCAAACTCGTTACTATTCCCTCCTATATTATCCAATTCAACAACTGCTTCACCAAAGAAACAAATTAGTGTTTCTTTTTTTATTTCAATGGATTGTTATTGTGGCTTTTTTTCTTATTGTGACCGCAATGAATGGTGTATTTGATGCAATTAGTGAAAGCGAATGGCAGTCTGTTGGAGTCAATATGATGAGTGTGGAAAAACGTGATGGTCAATTCTTTGATGAACTGCTAAATGATCCTTTGATTTATCATGCAGATTATGAATCACGTTTAGAACAAGTATCTGTTTATTTTAAGCAACAATCATTATCATGTCTTGTTCATTATTTACCATTACAGACTCAGCATATTCAATTACAAGAAGGACGCTTGCCACAATCAAAAGATGAAATTATTATCTCTTATCCCTTATATCAGACTATTCATCAGAATAAATCTTTACAGTTGACTTATCAGCAACAAATGATGGATATGAAAGTTGTAGGTGTTTTAAGAAATGATTTTTTTGCGGTTGAAGAAATTTATTGTGCGTCATCTTTAGGGGAAGAATGGGAACTTACCAACAAGGCTTCTTTATCAATTGAAGCGAAATCAACACATGCAAGAGAACTTTATCAAAAGCTTGTTAAGGATTATCATGTTTATAGTGATGTGATTGAAAGAGTCGATAATTATCAGTCTTTACTTTCTTTAGCCCAATGGATTGCTTCTCTTTTTATAGGGGTGAGTTTTTTTATTTCATTGCTTTTAATTGCTATTGTTGAATCCATTATTTATTTAGAACGTCAACATGATGTTGCTTACTTATTATCACTAGGTATGAGTCAAAAGCGATTGTTTTCACTTTCTTTTATGGAAGCATTATTTATGGGGATGATAATGGGCGTTGGTGGCTGTCTGTTATCTATATTCACTTATTATTATCTCAATGATGTTTATCAGATATCACAATATTTTCATATGCATTTGGTTTTAAAAAAAGTGGTGTTTCATGTTTATGATTTATATGGCATTATTATTTTGAGTTATATGTTGATGACAATGTTAGGAAGTTTGATTCCTATGAAGAAAATGATGCAGACTTCAGTGATAGATGTTTTAAGGGAGGAATAGTAGATGTTAAAGTTAATACATATCACAAAACGCTATCATTATCAAAAAGTGTTAGATGATATTTGCATGGAATTGCCAGATTGTGGCTTAGTTGCTATTGTTGGGCCTTCTGGTTGTGGAAAAAGTACATTGCTACATATTATGGGAGGAATTGATAAAGATTTTCAGGGGTGTTTAGAATATAATGGAAAAGCAGTCAAACATCATTTATCACGATATCGTCGTCAACATATGAGTTTTATTTTTCAAGATTTTTATTTGATAAAATGGCTTTCTGTTCATCAAAATATAAAGCTTTCTCATTTTTTCTATCCACAAGCCAAAAGTCAACAGAATCTCGATATCAAAACTTTTGAGGATTTAAAAATACCATCTCTTTCACAAGGTCAAAAACAACGCATTGCTTATTTAAGAGCACACTATCAAAAGGCGGATATTTTATTATGTGATGAGCCAACAGGGTCATTAGATCCTACACATGCCAAGCATGTGATGGAATGTTTAAAAGAAGAATCTCAGGAGCGTCTGGTCATTTTGGTATCTCATAATATGCCATTGGTAGAAAAATATTGTGATGAGATTTATGAAATGAATGACGGACATATTCAAAGTCATCGAATAAAGCGAATTGTTGCTAAGAAAAGTTTAGCTATTCATCCATTATATAGACAATATTTTAGCAAAATGCGTCTTTCACTAATGTCATTTTTATCACATAAGTCACGTTCACTTCAATTGATTTTTGGATTAACTTTATCTTTTTTGTGTATTGTTTTAACTTTAACAATGAGTCATGGTCTGGAAAAACAAATCCAGGATTACATTTATTCACTTGTTCCTGCTTCCAGCATTAGTTTTCAAAATCAACAGCATTTATCAATTGATCAATCATTTGTTCAACAACTTTCCTCACATGATGCCATCACAAGGGTTCAACTTTTTTTAGATGATTATGAATGTCTAGGCATTGGTTTTCATTCAGAACGATATCAGGAATCACAGACGCTTTTTATTGGTGATGATGCATCACCTTATTTGCATCTCCAATTAAAATTAGGTCATTATCCAAAAGAAGATCAAGATATTTTGTTATCACTTTCAACAGCAAAACATTTATTAAAAGAACAAGATGATTTATCTTCTTTAATCAATCAAAAAATTTATGCCTGGTATCAATATCAAAATCAGGTTAAGGCTATTTCATATCGGATTGTTGGAATCACAGATCAGTCAACAACATTAGATACTCTTTATCAAAAAGAAAATGCCTATATTCATTTATTAAAAGGGGTCTACTATGATGATGAATTATCTGTTAAAAAAACATTAGGATTAATTTATGTGAATCCTCAATATCAAAGAAGTCAAATTATTGCACAGTTAAAAAAAGATTATCCTGAATATCAGTTTTTAGAAGTCGGGGCAACAACTTCTAAAAATGTAACACAGACCATGTCACAGGTAAGAATTGTTTTATCTATTTTTTCTGTGCTTGCCATTATTTCTTCATTATTTCTTATTGGGGAAGTCATGTTTTTAAATGTTGTTCAAAAAAAGAAAGATTTAGCTATTATGAAATGTTTTGGAGCAAGTTCATTTGATTTATTAAGAATTGTTTTTTATGAATCAATTGAAATTGTCCTGATAGCTCAATTGATATGTGTATTCTTATATTGGCAATTATTAAATTTTGTTAATCAGTTTATTCAAAATATGTTATTGAATAATACCTTCTTTTTTGCTTTTGATTATCAATTGTTATTACTTGTTTTTGGAATATCTTATGGACTCGTTATCATTAGTCAATTACCACCACTTGTTTATGTTTTTAAAATGAATACTGTCAAACATTTAAAAGATTCATCATAGCAATGAAATATATTCGACTTTTGAAATTGAAGATGATAGAATAAAGGTAGACTATGATAAGAGTGGTGAGTTGAGTGAACAAGAAGAAAGTCCTGATTGTTGATGATGTGGATATAAATAGAATGATCTTAAGTGATGCTTTTCATGATCGTTATATTGTGATGGAGGCAGAAAATGGCGCAGTTGCTTTAGAAATCCTTATGAATCAAAGTATTGATGTTGTTTTATTAGATATTGTGATGCCAATTATGGATGGTTTCCAAGTCTTAGCAGAAATGAAAAAAAATAATATGATTGATAAGATTCCAGTCTTTTTGATTACGGCTGAAACAACAAACCAATACTTAGAAAAAGGATATCAATTAGGTGCTGTAGACGTTATTACAAAACCATTTAATCCTTCTTTTATTCGTAGACGAATAGAAAATATTATAGAGTTATATTCGCATCGTTTACATTTACAGCAAATTGTAGATGAACAAATGAAAACATTAAGAATTCAGGAAAAGCAGTTGCGTGAAGCTAATCGATCAGTTATTGATACATTGAGTACGGCGATTGAATTTCGTGATTGTGAATCAGGTGCTCATGTTTCTAGAATAAGAAGTATGACAAGAATGTTATTATATGAATTGCGAAAAAATCATTATTGTGAATTATCTGATATTGAAATAGAGTTGATTGGTGACGCTGCTGTTATGCATGATGTAGGAAAAATTTCGATTCCTGATAGTATTTTAAATAAACCTGGGAAATTAACGGCTGAAGAATATGAAATCATGAAAATGCATACGATTAAAGGCTGTGAATTATTAGAAAATATAGAACAATTAAAAAAGAGTGAATTATATAATTATTGTTATGATATTTGTCGTCATCATCATGAACGCTGGGATGGTCATGGGTATCCAGATGGACTGAAAGGAAATGATATTTCTTTATGGGCACAAGTGGTTTCGTTAGCGGATGTTTTTGATGCGTTGGTAAGTGAACGTGTGTATAAAAAGGCATATAGTTATCAAGAAGCTATGATGATGATTAATAATGGTGAATGTGGCGTTTTTCAGCCTCGATTATTATTGGATTTTAATGCAATTAGTCTTAAAATTTATGAAACTTTATATAAAGATTAACAAGAAATCGGTTGAAATTCAAAAAACATATGATATAATGTTGAATATGTGAAAATCAATGAAAAGGAATAGTAATTGTCAGTAATCTTGTAGAGAACTTGTGGTTGGTGAAAACAAGTAGAGGATGCAATGAACTCGCCTTGGAGATGTCAAAATGAAATGAGTAGTTTTGACCGTATCACTGCGTTAAAGTGTTGAGGGCATATCTAAAGGATATGAACTAAGGTGGTAACGCGATTAAAGTCGTCCTTAGATGGACGACTTTTTATATTTTAAGGAGGAATGAATTATGCCGTTTGATCACAAACAAATTGAAAAGAAGTGGCAGCAATATTGGGATGAAAATAAAGTTTTCTATACTGATGTATGGGATTTTTCAAAACCAAAATATTATGCTTTGGATATGTTCCCATATCCATCAGGTCAAGGTTTGCATGTTGGACATCCAGAAGGATATACTGCAACAGATATTATGTCAAGAATGAAAAGAATGCAAGGGTTTAATGTATTACATCCAATGGGATTTGATGCATTTGGATTGCCTGCTGAGCAATATGCGATTAAGACAGGAAATCATCCTGAAGGTTTTACTTTAGAGAATATTGCGACTTTTACAAAACAATTAAAAATGTTAGGTTTTTCATTTGATTGGGATAAATGTATTTCAACATGTGATCCTGATTATTATAAATGGACACAGTGGATTTTTAAACAATTATATAATGATGGATTAGCAAAGAATGTAGATATTCCGGTTAACTGGTGTGAAGAACTTGGAACTGTTTTAGCTAATGATGAAATTATTGATGGTAAGAGTGAACGTGGAGGATATCCAGTTGTTAGAAAAAATATGAAACAATGGGTGATTGATATTCCTTCATATGCTGAAAAGTTATTAGCAGGATTAGAAGATATTGATTGGCCAGAATCAACAAAAGAAATTCAAAGAAACTGGATTGGGAAATCAATAGGGGCACATGTTGATTTTCAAGTTTCAGGACATGATGATAAGTTTACTGTTTTTACAACACGTTGTGATACATTGTTTGGTGCAACTTACTGTGTTTTAGCACCAGAACATGAATTGGTTGCTAAAATAACAACAGCTCCACAAAAAGATGCTGTAGATGCTTATGTAAAAGCATGTGCTACAAAATCTGAATTAGAACGTACAGAATTAAATAAAGAAAAAACAGGTGTATTTACAGGAGCCTATGCAATAAATCCAGTGAATCAAAAAGAGATTCCAATTTGGATTTCAGATTATGTTTTAGCTGGATATGGAACAGGTGCGATTATGGCAGTTCCAGCTCATGATGAAAGAGATTATGAATTTGCAAAGAAATTTGATATTGATATTATTCCTGTACTTGAAGGTGGCGATGTTACAAAAGAAGCATGGACACAAGATGGTGTTCATATCAATTCTGATTTTTTAGATGGTATGAATAAAGAAGATGCCATTGCAACAATGACAAAATGGTTAGAAGAACATCATTGTGGTCAACAAAAAATCAATTATCGTTTAAGAGAATGGATTTTTGCACGTCAAAGATATTGGGGTGAACCTATTCCAATCATCAATTTTGAAGATGGATCATCTGTTGCTTTAAGTGATGATCAATTACCACTTATTTTACCACCTTTAGAAGATTATTCGCCTTCTAAAACAGGTGCTTCACCATTAGATAAAGCAACTGACTGGGTGAATGTTGCAGTCAATGGACAACCAGGTAAGCGTGAAACAAGTACAATGCCTGGAAGTGCTGGAAGTAGTTGGTATTATATGCGATATTTAGATCCACATAATGATAAAGAAATTGCTGATAAAAAATTGTTAGATCACTGGTTACCAGTTGATTTATATGTCGGTGGACCAGAACATGCAGTTGGACATTTATTATATTCACGTATGTGGAATCGTTATTTATATGATAAAGGATATTTATCACATCCTGAGCCTTTCCAAAAATTATATCATCAAGGTATGATTTTAGGTGGTAATGGTGAAAAAATGAGTAAGTCTAAAGGAAATGTTATTAATCCTGATGATATTATTGAAGCTTATGGAGCAGATACATTACGTGTTTATGAAATGTTTATGGGACCTTTAGAAGCAAGTAAACCATGGAGTGAAAGCGGTGTTGATGGTGCCAGAAAATGGTTGGATCGTGTTTATCGTTTGATTATTGAATCTGATAAATTAACTGATGAAAATGATCATTCATTAGACTTTATTTATCATGCAACTGTTAAAAAGGTCACTGCTGACTATGAAACATTAGGTTTCAATACAGCAATCTCACAAATGATGATATTTGTTAATGAAGCCTATAAATCACCAACACTTTATCGTCCTTATGCTGAAAACTTAGTCAAAATGTTAAGTTGTATTGCGCCACATATTGGTGAAGAAATGTGGTCATTATTAGGACATGAAGGAACAATTGCATATGCTGCTTGGCCAACATATGATGAAAAAATGTTAGAACAGGCAACTGTGGAAATGGCAGTTCAAGTCAATGGTAAATTACGTGCTAAGATTACAGTCGCTAAAGATGAAGATGATGAGGTTGTTAGGGCAGAAGCATTAGCTCAAGACAATGTTAAAATTCATACTGAAGGTAAAACTGTTGTCAAAGTGATTGTCGTTAAGAATAAAATCGTGAATGTGGTTATAAGATAAATAAAATGAGATGTCAAAAAAATATTGACATCTTTTTCTGCATTTTTATGTATTTAAAAGTTGATAGCAATTTTTAATTGTGCTATACTTTATTTGTACCGTTGGAAGGCTTGGGTAATGCCCTAATCCAAATATTCCATTTACGGGATTGAGAGTGGTATACCATTCTTTTTTTTTGGAGGTAAATACATTGTCACAACAAGATAATATACCGATTAATTTAGAAGAACAAATTAATTGGATGAAGAAGTATGTCAATTTCAGACAAAATAAAAAAATGAGAGAATATTTGAAGTGTGTGGGTTATTTTCGGGCTAGTAGATATGGCAAATATTTATTATCACATACAATGCAGTTAGGAAGAAAACCTGATCATAATTTGCTTTTTAACTTATATCGTTTGGATATAGAGTTGCGCAAATTATTTTTTGAATACTGTCAATATATAGAAATACAGACAAGAACTTATATATCTGACTTTATATCATTAGAGTTGAATAATGAATTATTTTATTTAGATGTCAATTCTTATACTCCATCTAAATCGGAGAAGAGTAAAATAAAAAAGAAAAAGAATCAACATTATTTTAAAACTATGTTTAAAGATTTATTAAAAAGAGAAGAAGAAATAAGAAAAAATCAAAAAAAATATCCAGAATTAGCTGAATATCGCAAAGGTGGTATTAGAACGAATCAAAAATTACCATGTTGGGTATATTTCTCATATGCTGATTTTGGTAATATTTGTTTAATGTATTCGTATTTGAATATGAAATATAAGAAGATGGTATTAGATAAAGGTTATTTAGGTAGGACTCATTCAAAGACGGATGTTGAGCAATATGTTACATGGTTAGATGCAATTAAAAATTTAAGGAATATATGTTGTCATCATAATATCTTGATTGGGAGAACATCTTCAATAGTTCTAGAAGATAGGATTGATAATGGACTGCTTCTTTCAAATTCTGATTTATTCTCTAGAGTATATGCGTTGAATAAATTATTACATGATAAGGAAAGAACAGAATTTAAAGTTGCACTTAGTAAAATACTTTTAAGAAGTAAAGTAGACTGGAAATTACTTGAAATCTTACCGTCAGATTGGGAAAGTAAATATGACAAAATACACAAACTATAAATGATATAATTTCAATTGTATGCTATAATATATGTAGATAAAGTAGCATATAACCGTTGGAAGGCTAGGGTTGTGCCATAATCCAAATATTCCATTTGCGGGAAGCAGCAAACTACAAGTTTGCTGCTTTTGTCATATAGTCTTTATAATTCTGTAAAACTTAATGTTTCAATTGGTGTAAAAATTGGTATAGTCACCATTCTAAAATAAAAAACGCCTTATTTTCAATGCTTTTTTGGAATTGACAATAATGTTGTCAATGTAGTTGTAAGATAAGTATAAAAAGATGTTAGCAAAATGTTAACATCTTTTATATTTTAAAAGTCCAAAAAGAAATGTATCAATTTAGACATGTTGTATTATGCAAAAAAAAGTGTACGTATTTTAATCACGATACTTCACTATAGTTTACATATTTAAAAATGGAACAATCAAATCAAATTTAACTGGCATCTGAATGAGATAAAACTGCATATTTATAGATTATAATATAGTGGAAATGATTATAAGGTCATAAAATTATCAAGACATAAGAAAAAGAGTATTCTCAGCATGATATTTTAGAAGTTGTAAATAAAAGCAATGACTGTAATAATTTCAGTAGTTTCTTGATGAAAACTATAATTAGTGGATTTGATATATATATCAAATAAATTATTTAAATAAAAATCTGTAAAAATCATGACATATGTAATCAAAAAATGATGATATACGTCATTAGTTTATAAAATATTATACTGTTATAATATTTCTATCGTATATTAATCCAAGAGGGAAACAATATGAAAAAAATATTATGTTTAGTTTTATCTTTACTATGCTGCTTTGCAACTTCAAGTATTACATCAGTAGTGGCCTTAGATCAAGGTTTAACAAAAGATCAACTATTGAATTTGGTATTTGATGGCGAAGTGCCCAAAATTGAAGATATCAGTCGTGAAGATTTAGAAAACTATGAAGTAGTATTTGATTCAAGAATAGACTCAGCAGATAAAGCTGTATTAATTCCAAAATCAATTCCATCAAATTATGATTATTATAGAACATATAATTATGGAGTGACTTGTAAAGGAGAAGGTGCAGCTGCTTCACCGCAACTTAATGTAAATATTACTTTTTACATTAACGTATTCTTTAGAATTGATAGTAATCATAAATCTTTATGTATTGGTTATGAAAATCCTGTTATAACTGGTGTTAATAACCACTATGGAGCAACAGGTTATTCAAATCCTAAAGTTATTGTTACCTCATGGTCATCATCTCAAATAAATTTTAAAGGAACGTGTACTTTGACAGCAGGAATGACTTTTACAATGTCTGGTACAAGTTATATTACGCTTCCTTGATAAAAAATGTCTAAGAAAATCAGATTTATTGATCCAAAAAGGACCAAGGAACTACAAGAAAGTATGAGAGATCATGGGCGTGCTTCAACTTATTGGGGACTAATTATTATTGTTTTTTTTGTTATCGCATTTATCCTAAGCTATTGCTTTGGAATCAGATAATTTACAATCTGCAGAAAGGGATTAATATACGATAAAATTTATACAAAATACTTACACGATACACAATCAATATCTCAATGACTTAAGAAAAAAATGAAGCTTACTATTCACTGATAAAAGAAATCCGTCAAAGTGTATAACCTAAAAAAACAAATTCTCCTTTATAAAAGATTTTTGTTATTTGTTTTGAAAATCATTATATATATTAGTCATCATTAAATTTAATGATAATGATAAAAATAAATTCATAGATGAACTAATAACTAATGGGGGTAAAATCCAGATTGAAATAAGGCCAAGATTAAAAATTTTACAAATGTTGACTTTAAACTATGATTGATATATTGCTGATAATCATATTGATACAAAATTAATTATCTCAGATGATCTTGTATGTATGTTTTGGTTGCGATTTTATGATATTAATTTTTCTATTTCTTTGACGCAAGTTGTTATATTCAAACTTAAAGATTAGTCTGATCTAAAAATAATGAATGATGAAATTATTAATCATCATATAGAATTATTCTTGAAGAGGATTATGATATATAATTTATTGTAAATTGCACATGCACAGGGATTCGTTTTTGGTGATTATAAGACTTTAATGAATATTCAAAAATTATTAATATTAAAAAAACAAAAAGGTTTATAATATAATTAATGAGTTTCACAATTAAGTTGACATAAGTTTACAAAACTTTATTATTGAATTAGTAAAGTAGAGCTATTGTTTAGGTGTATTAAAAAATGATAGAAAAGATTAAAAAGAAAAATCAAGTTGTGATAAAAAATCTTTAATCATTAAAAAATCATCTAATGATTAATTAAAAATAATTTATTTACTCACGTAAATTGATAAAACTCATTTCATTCTCCAATTGTTTTTATGATGGTTGTTCTATAGATTCAATGACTGTAAAGATTATTATTAAAAAATGTCAAATTAATATAGTAATTTTGGAAAATAATGAAATACAACTTATATAGATATGTTGGTATGATTGAATTAAAGAAAGGGAGGAATAAAAGATGAGTAAAATCAAAAACTATTTTGAAGAAAAAATCGTACCAAGTATTGATAAATTTACAAATGCTCGATATGTAAAGATTATTATGGATGGATTTATGGGTGTAAGTGCATTAGCAATTGGAGGATCAATCTTTATGTTAATTCGCTCTTTACCATTAGGAGATTGGTATACCAATTTTTTAACAAGTACAGGTTTAGTAGATATCTTAAATTTTCCTGTAATGATTACAAGTGATTTGATTTCACTATATTTGGTTATTGCTTTAGGTTATTTTACTGCAAAGTCGTTTGGCAAAAATCCTTTTTCAGGTGCAATGATTGGTTTGGGGGCATTATTGTTACTGACTCCATTTGAGACAACGGCGATATTAACAGATGCAACTGGTGCAGAAGTATCTGGCATTGTAAGTAGTGTATTACCTGTTTCATCATTTGGAGCAACAGGATTGTTTTTAGCCATGATTGCAGGAATTTCTGGAGCGAGAATTTATGTTTGGTGTTTAGATAAAAATATCAAGATTAAAATGCCAGAGTCAGTTCCACCAAAAGATATAAAAAGAAATCTTTTGATTGGTATCGAAAAGTTATTTTAAGTAATGGAGAAGATTTATAAAAGTGTGATATTCTGCTCTTTATTTGTATAGAAAGCGTTTTAATTTTTAAGGAGTGAGTGAAGTCATAAATATAGATTGATTTCTGTAGTTTATAAGGGATAGTCCCTTATTTGTTAAAAAGCATATATCATTATGTATTTCAATGATATATGCTTTTTCATTATGATTTATAATTTGTCATATAAATGATAGTCTTTGTTTATATTTGAATTAATTGTGTTTTAGCTGAAATAGAATGTTGTTTTAAATTATCTATATTATGATTTCCTACAAAAATAATAGGTGTAGTTAAATCAATATTTTTAGACTTCATGAGAGCTTCATCAAATTCAAGTAGGAGTTGACCACTTTTTACTTGATCACCTTGAGCAACATGTAAAACAAATCCCTCACCTTGTAAAAGAACAGTATCAATACCGATATGAATAAGAACTTCATTATTATTTTTATCCTTTAATCCAATGGCATGTTTTGTAGGATATAATGAAATGATTTCTCCATCAAAAGGTGAATATACTTTATTATCAGTTGGAATAATAGCAAATCCACCACCTAGTGTTTCTTGGGCAAATACGGAATCATTGACATTACTAAGTGGGATAATACTTCCAGTCATAGGGGCCAAAAAGGATACTGCTTTGGATTGACCAACAAAAATCTTTGTGCAAATAACACCAACAACAATTTGACTAGCAAAAACAAAACAAGATGTTATAAAACTGCCATTCATTTCTACACAAGAAACTGTAAAAATAGTTGCCATTGAAAAAGCAGTTGCCTTTGTACCAAGAATACCTGCCAAGGCGCCACCTAACGCACCAGAAATAGCCATTGGAATAGCATATTTTTTATTTCTAAGTAAATAAGAATATAATGTAGGTTCAGATACACCACCAAATAAAGCAACTATACTGCATGAGATTGCTAAACTACGTTCTTTTTTATTTTTGGCAACCCATATTGCACCTAATGCTATTGCAATGTAGGAAATACAAGCACACCACCAATATCCAAACAATGTTGAGTATCCATTTAATGCAAATTCATTAATACAAATTGCAGTAATTACCCAGTGAACACCAGAAATAACTAAGTAGTTCATTGTAACTCCAATAAAGATGCCTGCAATGATAGGGCTGATACCATTTATACTGTTAAATAAATCTCCGACAAAATTTCCAATATAATAAGCAATTGGTCCAAATAAAATAGCAGTTAAAGGAACAAATACAAATAAGCATATTGCAGGATTAAAGACACCAGCAATAGAACTTGGCATTTTCTTTTCTAGGAACTTCCATAAAAAAGAGTAGAGCCATGTAGAAAGCAAAGCTGGAATAAGGGAAGATGCATAATTAAACATCATGACAGGAATACCGAAGAAATCAACGATATCACCTGTATTTTGCATTAACCCAGAAAAGTTAGGTTCCATTAATGCAGCTGAAATACACGCTGCAATATAAGGATTCACATTTAATTTTTTCGCTGCTGAAAATGACGCTAAAATTGGCAAAAAGTAGAAAATACCATTGGATGCTGCATTCAAAATAGCATATGTTGGACTCTCAGCATTCATCAATCCAAATTGGCTTAATAAGATGAGAAGCCCACGAATCATTGAACAACCAATCAAAGCAGGAATTAATGGAGTCATTGTCCCTGAAACAAAATCAAGAAAGGCAAAACCATAATCTTTCAATGAGTTTTTCTTTTTTGAAACTGTTATGTTTTCTGTTTTATCAATTTTGGATTGGATGATTGGGTAATATTTAATAACATCGCCACCAACGATAATTTGACACTCATTTCCAATGATATGAACACCAAAGATACCTTCCAAATTTTCAATTATATCTTTTTTAATTAAATCTTTATTTTTGACTTGAAAACGTAATCTTGTAGCACAGTGTGAAACCTGATTAACATTCTCTTTACCACCAATATTTTCTAAAATATAAATAGCATTTTTTTCTATATTCATAATTTAACCTCTTATTTTTCTTTTTCTAAATTTTTCAAATGAATTGTGAGATATATGACTTCATCGTTATCAATCGCATAATTGTATTTACTCATGATATAACGTTTTATTGCTATTGCACATGAATAAGGGAGTTTATAATTTTCTTGTACAAATTGAGCAAGTTTTTCATCATAAGGAGAATCAATTTTTTGATTATTTAAAATACGTAATGAAAAATATTTTAAATGAGTAATAAATCTTGTATATGTATATGAATTGACTTTTAACTCAATATTCATCATACGACGAATAATGTTGACAAGATCATCAACAATTTGAATAGATGTCAAAGTTTCATTCATGTTATTAGAGTTAAGATTTATTAAATGTGTCGCAATGAAAGCAATCTCATCATCATTAAGGATCACTTCATATTTTTCAAGAATTTTTTCTTTTGCTATCATACTGATATCAAACTCACTTTGATAAAACATTTTAATTTCATTAGTGAGTGCATTTCTAAGATATAATCCTTTTTGTAATCGACTTACTGTTTCATGGATATGATCTGCTAATAGCATGACAGCGTTGAATGTGATAAGACAATTTAAATCTTTATGTTTCTTTTCTTTTTCTAATAATGTACTTGATAATTCAATCATATCTTGAGGAATTCTTTTATAAATATTACGAATTTCGTCAAATTCAGCTTTATCTAATACATATTTCTTAAGATCATCATAATCATTCTCATCAATGGTAGAATGATTTTTATTTTTAAAACCAATGCCTTTTGCAACAGCAATGATTTCGTTTTGAGAATTATCTAAAGCAATAATAACATTGTTATTTAAGATTTGTTTAATGTACATCGTATTTCCCTACTTTCATTATGAAATTGAATATGGTTTTGCTAAAATATGACAAGCCATGTAAGTAGGAAAGTGTTTTTTAGAGACTTGCTCCTAAAAAGTATCCTTCTGTTACAGCTTCAGTTACAGAAGCAACTCTTTTACAATCTCCTACATAATATGTTTCTGGAATAAGACCGAAATATGGAAATATACTTTTTATATCTTGTTGAAATCCAACAGATATAATCATTTCATCATGAGGAATGTTAAAAACATTATTTTCATTTTGAACAAGGCATTCTTTTTCTCTGATTTCTATACATTGACTATTTAACATAATTTGAATATTTGGATGGGAAAGTATATGTTGAAGTAAGCTGACACGATAGAGTTCATTTCCATTTTTTGCTAATGTATCACTCATTTCAATAAGATTTACTTTTTTTCCAAAATTGGCTATTTCTAAAGCTATTTCACAACCAATACTTCCAGCTCCTAAAATGGTTGTTGTCTGAGCAGCCTTTTCAAATCCACGTTCAAGAAAATCAGTTGCCTTATAAACATTAGTATGTTGAATACCTTTGATAGGGGGAATAACGGCTTTTGCTCCAGTCGCAATAATTAAAACATCAGGATTTTCTGACTCAATAAATTCTTTTGATGCAGTTGTATTTAATATAAGTTTTATTTGACTTTTTTTGATTTGTACTCTTAGATAATGTAAATATGCTAATAGATCTTGCTTTAAATCACCTTTTGTGGCTTGAATCAAAGCACCTCCAATAACATTATTCTTTTCAATAATTGTGACATCGTGCCCTTTTTCATATGCAGTTAATGCTGTTTTTAAACCAGCAGGTCCGCCACCGATGATAAGAACTTTTTTTGGATGAAGTGTTTTTTGAAGGTGAAGAGGGACTCTGTTTTCACGATAGATTCTAGGATTGACACTACAGCAAGTATTCCAATGTTCAGTTGCAATATGATAACAGTTATTACATCTAATACATGGGACTACATCCTCTTCTTTTCCAGCTAGAATTTTTTTAGGCATATAAGGATCAGCAACAATAGAACGCCCAATTAGGATTAAATCAGCAACCCCATCAGCAAGGATTTTTTCTGCTTCTTCAAGATTCATAATAGCACCACTTATATTCACAATAACATGGCACGTTTCTTTGATCCTTTTAGCAACCTCATAATTTAACATATGTTTTTCGAAGATAGGTGGGCAAAGTTTGACATTTCCATCATGATACTCATCCATCCCTGTAACAATATTGACAATATCAATCTGATTTTCAACAGATTTTAAGAATGCTAACATTTCTTCAAATGAATAAGATTCTTTTACACCTAAAGTGGCACTCACTCTCAGTTCTAAAACAAAATCATTACCAATAGCTTCTCTTATTTTTTTTACAATAAGATGAGCCAGTCGAAAACGATTTTCATAATTACCACCCCATTGATCAGTTCTTTGGTTAAAGCCAGGAGCCATAAAATGTCCAACAATATTATCATTGCTAATATCTAAAATTAATAAATCAAAACCAAATTGTCTTGCTTTCTTGGCTTTTTTAATAACTGTTTCAAGCAGTGATTGTATAATATCTTCAGTTATCACTCTTGTCTCTCTGGAATAGGGTCTTGCAAAAGGTAATCCTGAAGGAGTGTAAATTTCTCCTTTATAAGTATTTCCCATACCAACTGCAAATCCTGCTAAAGCACCACCTTGTTTCACAACAGATAGTGACTCACGTAAAACATCAAGATTATACTTACTAAATGGGTCTGCACCATTTGCTTCGTATAATGATGATCCAGCCGTTCCATGATACATCATTCCAATCATTGCAACACCACCTTTTGCTTTATCATAAATTCCTATTCCGCCATAATTGGTTGTAGATAAATGGGTATGAGTAGGAACTGTAGACATTGTGGTAGAACATAGACGATTGGTATAAATAATATTTTTAACTTGTAAAGGCAAAAAGACATGACCATATTTTTCTAAAACTTTATTTTTCAAAATAATAACACCTCCATTTTTTCTTGAGATAATAAAAAGCCCTGCACTATAAAAGAGCAAGGTTTTGCTAACGAGATGTTATAACAAGCCTTTAATGACTATTTATTATACTTATATGATATATAAAGCGCTTTCATTTGTCAAGGGATTATAAATTTTATTTTTTATAACTTTGTCATAAGACAACTTATTCCATATAAAATCAATATAACTTCTTTTTATATTGTCTCTAATAATCATAATAAGTATCAATTTTGCAAATAAGATCATCATATTTCTTTTTATCTTCTTTTAACATAACAAGAAAAAATGTTACATGAGCTTCCTCATCACTGAAAGGAATAATTATTCGATTATTTGGTTTTCCTTCTCTTTTAATAGATAAATTTGATGTAAATGAAGGTAATGTCGAAGTTTTCACGATTTCATTAAAAGTTGTTCTATCCGTTTGCATAAGAAAATTTGTATTTGGCATAGTTTTCATATGTAATTCATGCCAAAACCCTATATTTGAATATAATAACATTGTTTCTCCATCCATATCATGAAAACTGATTTCTTTTTTATTTTGAAAAGGATGATCCATTGGAATAGACAAAAATAAATCTTCCTCAATATAAGGATAGCAGACGAGTTCTTTGTCATTGACTTCAAAAGGTGTAATGACCATTGAATATTTTTGTTCCTTTAATTCTTTAATGAGATTATCTTTATCGATAACTTGTGTTGTGATTTTCATTTGAGGATAAATATCTTTGATAAGAGGTTCAATATCCCATAATGGTGCAGGTGTACATGATGCAATCGATATGAAACGATGTGATATATCAAATAATTGCGTTTCTTGTATCATTTTATCTCGACTTTGAATCAGTTGTTTTGCATATTGAACAAATAGCTCTCCATTTGCATTTAAAATGACTTTGTTTTTATAATGATCAAATAATGAAACATTTATATCATCTTCTAATCTTTGCATGGAACGACTTAAAGCGGGTTGGGAAAGATTGAGTTTTTCAGCTGCTTTAGAGATTGTTCCATTTTCAGCAATACATATAAGTTGTTCTAATTGGTTAAATTCAAGCATATGGTTACCTCCACTATGTGTTTATATTATAGCACATTTCATGAATGGCATTGTACAGTTTTTCTATCCCGTTTTAAAATAATGTGTGGAAAAGAAAGAATGAGGGGATAAAGAATAGAAGCATTGTTATAAAGATAAACTTCATAAGGTCAAAGAAAGCAATGAAACAAATAAGTTAAAAATATAGAATTTAGATTGTTCTATCTATTCTATATGATATTGAAATAATATTTGATTCCTTTAATAAGAAAGATTTTGAGGATAAAATCATTCCTTTCATTGGAATAAATGAAAATGTTATTTCTATTCAGTACAGAAATTTCTTTGATGAGGCAGAGATACAGTTTGTTGATAATTTATGCAGTGTTATAAGACAATCTTTTTCAGATGATAAAAATGAGTTTTATCTTCTCATAAAAAACAATGTTAAATAAAGATAAATATTTGTATTTTAAAATTGAATATGGTATATTATGGATAGAAAGAGAGTATACTCTCTATGGATATAGGTTTCTGACCACTTGAGGTTGGATGTGCAGATTGATGTGGGCCTATATCTTTTCTATATCTGAAATACAATATTTGAGGCACAATAACTAACTTTATTGTGTCTTTTTTCGTTTGGATAGGATTTAAAGCAAAAGTGTGTAAATCAATGAACATAGGCAGAGAAACAGCAATCAGTTAGCTGCATTTAAAGGATTTCTTAAATATGTATTTCTATCCAGTCATCTTGTAAGATGTATCCATATAGATTTATTTCTTATGCAACAAGTTCTTCCATAAAAAATATTCATCGTTACCATACGTTGCTTTATTAAAGAGTTGGAAAAGTCTAATGACTCATTTACAGGTTATTCAAAAATGCAAATGTTTGATGAATAAAATTGTGATAAAGTTATTCATTACTTTCATCATCAGTGCTATGCGTTCAAGTTATAGTTGATTGATAAAATAGCATTGTACAAAATAAGCAAAACTTAATAAAATGGCATTAGGAAATAGGAAGAAAGAAGGAACGAAAATATGAAAACATGGTTAATTACAGGATGTAGTAGTGGAATTGGTGCAGGAATTGCAAAGGCAGTTTTAAAGAGCGGCGATCAAGCTGTTGTGACTGCTAGAAATAAGGAGAAAGTGCAAGATATTGTCAATCAATATCCTAAAAGAGCGTTAGCAGTTTCTTTAGATGTGACAGATAATGAAAGCATCCAAAATGCAGTGAAAGAAGCCAATGAAAAATTTGGAACAATTGATGTATTGGTTAATAATGCCGGTTATGGATATCGTAGTGCAGTAGAAGAAGGTGAAGTAGAAGCAGTTCAAACATTATTTCAAACAAATTTATTTGGACCAATTGAATTGATAAAAGCAGTCTTACCAGCAATGAGAGCACAAAAATCTGGTGCCATCTTAAATGTGACATCCATTGCAGCTGCAAGAAGTGCAATTGGGTCAGGATATTATGCCTCTTCAAAAGCCGCTTTAGAATTACTTACTAACGGACTTGCAAAAGAAGTAGAACCTTTAGGAATTAAAGTCATGGTTGTACAACCTGGAGCTTTTAGAACAAGATTCTATGATGCTGAATCTTTAAAAGGAACGAAAGATGAAATTGGTGATTATGCACAGACAGTCGGAAAAACAAGAGTTGGCAAATTTGAAAACAAACGTCAACAACCTGGTGACCCTGATAGAGCAGGAGAGGTTATTGTCAAAGTTGTTAATAGTGATGAATATCCACAAATCTTAACATTAGGTGCAGATGCAGTCACAGCAGTCAAATCAACTTTAGAAGCAAAGATTGCAGAATTAGACAAATGGGCAGAAGTGTCAGCAGAAGCGGATTATCAGTAAAGGAGTTCTATATGACAACATTATTTATAAATGGTAGCCCTCATAAAGATGGAAATACAGTGACACTTGCGCATGAATTTTTAAAAGATCAAGAATATGCAACATTGCATTTGGTTGATTATAAAATATATAGTTATGGTCAAAACTTTGCTGATGATCAATTTGATGAAGTCGTTAAAGAGATGACAAAAGCTGATACTATCATTATTGGTTCACCGTTATATTGGCATAGTATGTCAGGAGCAATCAGAAATTTATTGGATCGTTTTTATGGTAATGTGAGTGAAGATTTGTTAAAAGGAAAAGACCTGTATTTCGTATTTCAAGGATATGCTCCAACAGTGCAACAAATGGAAGCAGGAGAATATACCATGAAACGTTTTGCAAGTCTATATGGTCTTAACTATAAAGGAACAATAACAAAATAAATGAAGGAGTAAGAATATGAAACAAACAAGATTAGGGAAAACAGATATGTATGTTAATCCTGTCGGATTAGGATGTATGGGATTTTCTCATGCCAGTGGTACACCTATGCCTAAAGATGAAGCCATTGCTGTTTTAAGAGAAGCTTATCAAATAGGGTATAATTTTTATGATACAGCACAATGTTATACGGGTATCAATCCAGATGGATCGATAAATTATAATGAAGAATTAGTAGGTGAAGCAATCAAACCATTTAGAAATCAAATTATTTTATGTACAAAATTTGGTGTTACTCATAAAGGTGATCATTTAGAATTCGATAGTTCACCAGAAAAAATTAGACAAAGTGTTGAAGAATCATTGCAAAAGTTAGATACAGATTATATTGATTTATATTATCAGCATCGTATTGATCCAAAAGTTGAACCAGAAGTTGTTGCTGGTGTGATGAAAGAATTAATTGAAGAAGGAAAAATTAAAGCTTGGGGAATCTCTGAAACAACTGAAGAGTATTTAAGAAGAGCACATGCAGTATGTCCAGTCACTGCTATTGAAAATAGATATTCGATGATGGCAAGATGGCATGAACCTATTTTTAAAGTATGTGAAGAGTTAGGAATAACTTATGTTGCCTTTTCACCTATGGCAAACGGTGCTTTAACAGGTGCTTATCAATCAAAAGCAGATTTTGGTAATGGAGATCAGGATTTTAGACCAGATATGCCTCAATATAGTGAAGAAGGAATGAAAAAAACACGAAAATTACTGGACATTATTGAAAAATATGCAAAAGAAAAAAATGCAACGAATGCACAAATTTCTCTGGCTTGGATGATGTGTAAAAAAGATTATATTATTCCGATTCCAGGATCTAGAAAAGTATCTAGACTCAAAGAAAACTTTGATGCTGGTCAAGTCATATTAACCAAAGAAGAGGTGAAAGCATTGGATGATCAATTAGATACAATGGATTTCTTAGTATTTGGTGGTCATTAAAAATATAATTATATTTTAGAAAATTTATCAAGAAGCATTAGCCAAAAGGTTAGTGCTTTTTTTATAAAATCTTATTTACAAAATATATCAAGTTTTAATTATAAATTGTAAATGACATTTGAATTCACTACGCAAGTATTTTTAATCAATCCTAAATTCAATAAAATAGATTTATAAAAATGAAAGAGGTGTTGATAAATGGATGATAAACATCAGCATAGTGCAAAACATTTACATCAAAATGGCTATAACTGTGCTCAAGCGTTTTTATGTAGTTATAAAGATGAACTTTTCATAGATGAAAAGACATTATTTCGATTAGCTGAAGGAATCGGTAGAGGCGTTGCTGGATTAGAAGAAATGTGTTGTATACCAATTTTAATGGCAATGATAACATCTTATTTAGAAACAAGTGATGGCAATTTAAAAGTACCACAATCTAAACTCAGGAGTTATGCATGTGCAAAATGTTTAGCAATGGATTTTAAAGAAAAAATCGGTTCATTAAAATGTCAGGATATACTAGAAGAAAATAAAAAAAGAAATAATCGCTGTTGTACTGATGTCATTCAAATTGGAACTAAGATTTTAGATGAATGTTTAAAAGGAGAATAACGATGACAGAAAAATTAGCAAATCAAAAAATATCAAAATTATTATATACTTTAGCTTTGCCAGCTATTTGTGCTCAAATTGTTTCACTTTTATACAATATGGTTGATCGTATTTATATTGGACGATTACCAGATGGAAATTTAGCAATGGCAGCCATAGGCATATGTGTGCCATTAACAACAATCATTAATGCTTTTAATGGTTTATTTGGACGAGGTGGAGCACCACTGAGCTCTATTCGTTTAGGAGAAGAAAACTATGAAGAAGCAGATCATATCTTGTCAAATAGTTTTATGTCATTAATGATTTCATCAATAGTCATTACATTGATTGTTCTTATTTTTCAAGAACCTATTCTTTATTTGTTTGGAGCAAGTGAGGAAACTTTATCTTATGCTCAAAATTATATAATGATATATGCTTTAGGAACGATTTTTATCCAACTGACAGTTGGACTCAATTACTTTATCAATACTCAAGGCTTTACTAAATATGGTATGGCGACAATTCTTTTAGGAGCTGGATTGAATATTATTTTAGATCCTATCTTTATTTTCTATTTTGATATGGGTGTAAAGGGTGCAGCATTGGCAACTGTTCTTGCTCAAAGTGCTTCATGTTTTTGGGTCCTTTATTTTTTCTTTGGTCAAAAAACGATTTTACATATTCGTAAAAAGTATTTAAAACCCAAATGGCGAATTATGAAACAAATTCTATCTCTAGGGGCTTCACCATGCTTTATGTCAGCAACTGAAGGATTACTGACGATATCATTTAATCAGCAGCTTTTAAGATTTGGTGGCAACCTTGCAATTAGTTCAATGACAATTATGACATCCATGTTCCAGTTTATTCTTTTACCAGTAGAGGGAATTGCACAAGGCAGCCAACCCATTATTTCATTTAATTATGGAGCAAAAAATTATGATCGTGTCAAACATACAATATCACTCGCCATGAAAGTGGCTTTAACATATACATTGATTGCTACAATGATGATGGAATTTTTTCCTCAATGTTTTGTCGGACTTTTTACATCATCTCCAGAATTATTAGATCTAGGTTCACAAATGTTAAGAATTTACATATTTGGAGCATGTGTGTTAGGAGTGAATTCCACCTGTCAACAAACTTATAATTCTATGGGAGAAGGGAAGATGTCATTTTTCTTTGCCTTTTATCGAAAAATAATTTTATTGATTCCTTTAATCTTTATCTTACCGATGTTTATGAAGAATCAAATGATGGCTGTTGTCCTAGCAGAACCTATTTCTGATTTGATCACAACATCTACAAACTTTATCTATTTTAGAAAATTCATTCATCATAAATTAGAAGTCCCTCATGATTTGTAAATAACATTTACAAATTATATGAGAAATTATAAATCAATTGTAAATGATATATGAACTGTTCTTTCGTTTATTGAATCGTTTGTATAATTTATGTAATTTATCAAGTGGAGGTGGCAGTTATGGAAAAAGAAATGCCTATAAAATTGAATAAGCAAGGTGTGTTGACACAATTGCTTAACAGATTTAAAAATAGTTATCTTAGTTATTTTTTAATGTATAACTTTTATTATTTATCTTGGGCTTTATTCTCATCTTTTATATCCGTTTATTTACTTGATAAAGGATTTAGACCAAGTGATGTCTCATTGGTTGTTTCAACATCATTTTTAGCCTCAATGATTTTTCAACCACTCATTGGTGTCTTAAGTGATAAATATAGCTTAAAACTTGTGAATGCGATTTTGTTTGCTTTGGCAGGGCTTGGTGGTATTTATTTTGTCAATGCAAAAAGTTTGATTGAATTGATCATTGGATATAGTTTTGTTTTAACACTTATTAATGGAACCAATCCAATTATGGAAAGAATTGCAACAACCAGTCCTTATCCATATGGACGTATTAGAATATGGGGAACGATTGGTTATGCATTAGGTTCACAGTTAGCAGGATTCATTTATGATTTTGTTTCTCCTTCAGCCATATTTATAACATTTGTATTGACAATGGTGATTTCTATTATTGGATTACTTGGAACAAGTGCTCATACAGAAAAAGTCGAAAAAGCAGAAACTGAAAATCAGAGTCAAGGTTTCTTCAAAGCAATACTCACAAATAAAAAGTATTTATATTATTTACTTATTTCAGCAATCTTTTTTGGAGTTACCAATATGGGACATACATTTACACCAGCTTATTTTCAATCAATGGGGCTAAATATTTCTACCGTTTCTCTGATTGTCTCATTAGCAGTTATTTGTGAGGCACCAATTGTTTTATTCTCATATAAGTTTATGGATAAAATTGCCAATAAAATATTATTAATGATTGCTTTTTGTATGGTTATAGGATTATATTCTATTTACGCTTTTCAACTTTGGCTACCATTACAAATCATCGCGACTTTTATTGTCAAACATCCAGCAGGTATGTTATTTATCATGATTAACTTAAAAGTTGTGAATACATTGGTTGATGCAAAATATCAAATTACAGCTTTAGCATTGGTCCAAACTTGTCGTAATCTTTCATCGGTTATTTTTCAAAACATTGGTGGTCAGATTCTTAATGTTACATCATATCAAAATATGTTTTTATGTGCATTAGGAGTCATTCTGATTGGCTTTGTAATGACACTGTTATTTAAAGTTCCAGCAGGTAATGATCAGGAGTTATTTCATTAAATGTTATTGATTTATCGCATATCTCATTTGATTTGGCATTTGCATCTTTATACACTTGCTAGATTGATTAGTAATCTTAATCGTTTTCTTTTTAAAATTGATATTCATCCTGAAGCAAAAATAGCAAACACTGTGAAGTTTCCTTCTAAATATGGTATTGTGATAGGAAGTAGTGCAGTTATTAAAGATCATTGTGTCATTCATCAAAACGTAACATTAGGGAATAATGGGAAAGATTTAGGGAGCAAGCGACATCCAACTGTTGAAGAAAATGTGATTATTTATCCAAATGCGAAACTGCTTGGTCCCATTGTTGTTGGACATCATACGATTGTTGAAGCAGGCTGTGTTTATAACCGAAATATAGAAAGTTATAGTTATGTCAAAAATATAAAAGAAATCTATCATTTCAATAAAAATTCATATTGATTATTCAAAAAAGGTTCAAGTGAAATAACTTGAACCTTTAATCTTCTTTGATATCTTCTGCAATAATTTCATTATTTATTGAACGTGTAATTTCAATACGTTTTGACATTTTTAATTTATAATCTAGATTTGCCTGATAATTCAATGAAAATAAACAAGAATAAAGAGTATCTAGAATAATTGATATTGATTCTAGAGAGACAAAACCAGCAATCTTAGAAAAAGACTTTTCTCTTGTAGAAATATGTAATGTCACATGTGCCATGTCAGATAAATGATTATTCCCAACACTTGTGATCGCAATAATCGGTACGTGATTTTCTTTTAAAGTATTTGCAACTTGTAAGATATGTGGTGTTTCTCCTGAATACGAAATACAAATAGCACATTCGTCATCTTCCATCATAGCAGCATCATGGAACATAAGATCTTGGACAAGAGAAATACTAGCTTTTTTTTGAATACGATTTAATTTAAAAACGAATTCTTCACCAACATAATTTAAATTTGATATAGCAAAAATTCTTACTTCTTGAGAGCGTCTTAAAATTTGAACTGCTTTTTGTAAAGCATCATGATGTATAAGTGATAAAGTATCTTTTGCACTTTCAGCATGTAAATTAGCAATTTTACTTGCAATATTCATAATTGTATCTTGGTTTGTAAAAGGAAAATTAGGATCAATATCCTGAAAGTGTTTATTCAAATAATCAACTTCATTAAGATAAGCATCTTTAAAATCATTCCACCCCTGAAAACCTAATTTTTTTGATATTCTAATAAGGGTAGATGGCGAAGTATAAGTTTCATCAGCTATCATTTTTGTTGAATAATCTTTGATTTCATTTTGTTTATCTAATATGTAATCAACAATAATCCTTTCACTATGAGAAAAAGGATAATTATTCATCCTATCTTTTAACAACATGGTCTGTCACCTCGTTTTCATTATATAAAATCTTAATACGATTTACAAATTAAAAATTGGAAAGAGATTTGTTGATTAAAGTTTGTAAATCTTATTTACAATGAAATGCTGAAAATAAAAAGAAAGTGTAAACATGATTTCATTCATTTCTATCAATATTATACTGACGATTTTTTTATGATAATCTTATCAATGTAAGGGAGGTTATAAAATGGAATATATTCAATTAGGAAAGAGTGACTTATATGTATCTAGGATATGTTTAGGCTGTATGGGGTTTGGAAATGCAAGTCAAAATGATGGGAAAACAGTTGCTGGGAGGCATTCATGGACTCTCGATGAAGAAGCATCTCGTAAGATTATCAAGCATGCACTTGATGTAGGTGTTAATTTTTTTGATACAGCTGCTATTTATCAAGAAGGATCTAGTGAACAGTTTATTGGCAGAGCACTCAACGATTTTGCAAAAAGAGAAGAAATAGTTGTTGCGACAAAATTTATGCCAAGAACAAAGATAGAAAAAGAAGCAGGATTAAGTGGGAAAGATTTTGTTTTAAAACGTATAAATGAAAGTTTAGAAAATTTACAGATGGACTACATTGATTTATATATTATGCATATGTGGGATGAAGAAACGCCATTTGAAGAGATTATGGAAGGATTAAATGAAGCGCATCGTTTAGGTAAGATTCGTTATATTGGAATGTCTAACTGTTATGCTTATCAATTGGCTAAAATCAATACTTATGCTAAAAGTAAGGGATATCCACAATTTATTTCAATGCAAAATCACTACAATTTACTTTATAGAGAAGATGAAAGAGAAATCAATCGTTATTGTCAGGAAGAAAATATTGCATTAACACCTTATAGTTCCTTAGCATCTGGCAGATTATCTAAGCGTCCTGGAGAAATCAGTAAACGTTTGAAAGAAGATCAATTTGCCAAAAGTAAGTATGATGATACAAAAGATATTGATCAAGACATTATCAATAGAGTCATTCATTTAGCAGATCAATACAATGTAGAAATGACACAGATTTCACTTGCATGGCTGTTGACAAAAGTGAGTGCTCCTATTATTGGAGCGACAAAGTTATATCATATAGATGAAGCAATCAAGGCATTAGATGTCAAGTTAACACAAGATGATATTGATTATTTAGAAGAATTATATGTTCCTCATAAATTAAATGGAACAATGTTAATGATTAAACAAAAACAAAGTTAAAAATATGGTTTTGTCTTTTTAAAGATGAGTATATAAGGAGAAAAAGATGAAGAAAGGATATATTTATTTGGTGTTGACTGCTTTATTTTGGAGTTTTGCAGGCATTTGTATTCGATTTAATAATCAGTCAGCATTATTCATTAGTGTTATCAATGCGATGATTGGAGTATGCTTTAATCTCATATTTAATCATCAGAAAATCAAACTGAATAAAACAATATTATTTGCTGGATTCTGTCAGTTTATGATGGGAGTAACATTTATTTTAGCTAATCAACTGACAACAGTTGGAAATGCAATTATTTTACAGTATACTTCAATGATTTTTGTTTTAATCTATCAATGTATTGATAAAAGACAATTGCCAAAACTTAAACAGATTCTCATTATATTTGTTGTTATTGTTGGAATGATTTTATTTTTCCTTGATTCTATTTCTTTTCAAGGTTTATTGGGTAATATCATTGCAATTATATCAGGAGCATTTTATGGTTTACAATTCTATATCAATACAAAAGAAAATGCTGATCCTTATTCTTCAATGATTGTCAATTTCCTTTTTTCAATAGCTTTGATTGGTTTTGTAATCAAGGATTTTGGAAATGTAACAATTGTTGAATGGAGTGCTATGGCAACCAGTGGACTGATTTGTGCCGGTTTAGGAAGTCTATGTTTTGCGAAAGGGATAAGCAAGGTTAATGCTTTGACTGCCAATATTATATGTATGCTAGAAATTATTTTTGCGCCTATCTGGGCATATCTTATTTTTCATGAAACGATTGGACAGATGTCATTGATTGGAGCAGCTATTATGTTATCGGGAATGCTATATCATTTATATTTGGAAAATCCAATCAATAAGAAGTGTGTCAGTAATTATCATGTCTCTTCAAATGAAAATAATAATATTGAAGTTATAAAACACTAATGATATGGATAAATGAAGTCTAAGATTGTGGTACTCTATTTTTTAAAATTTTTAGAAACACCAGTATTCACGATACGTAAAAATTCTTCGGCCATATCCTCTGGACTTTCCTTTGCACCATCTTCTAACCAACAGATGACCATGTTGTAGAAAGCACCAGAATAGTAGTATAGCTCATATTTTGAAATGGAACTATATGGCATATCCCCACAAGCATCTATAACAAAATCATTAATGACAGATAATAAACTTTGAGATGTTTGGGTATGGTGAAAGGTTAATAAAAGATCTGCATGTTTTTTATAAAATTCAAATTTAAAATGCATTAAATTTTTATCATGGAAATTTTCGTAAGGTGTTGGTCTTTCATGCTGATATTTTTTATGCATTTGCATGATTCCATAATCAACAATATCCTCAATCGATGAAAAATTACGATAATAAGATGACCTTGCTACATGAGCTTTCTCAATTAATGCTGTTACTGTTATATTTGACCAATTTTCATTTTTGGCTAATTCTATAAGAGCTGCTAATAAATTATCTTTTACTTTTTGATTTGCTATTTTTCTTTTATCCATGGGACATTTCTCCTTTTTTTGTCTCAGGTTACCAACTTGAGTTTATCATAAAACATGATACAATTTGTATCATATCATAAACAATTGGTTGTTTCAATTGTGTCGAACTTCAACCAGCATTTATAAAAAAATGATGGAGAAGCATAAAACAGAAAGGAATGAAAAATATGAAAGAAATGAATGTAAAAGCTTTTATTGATGGAAAAGAATTTTCTGCAAAGGAATTAGAATTATGGAATGTCAAAAGATTAAGGAAAGCTTGCCGTACCTTAAAAATAAAAACCAGCAATAGTCAAGATGTATTAGACATTTATCAAGAAGTGATGAATAAAAAAGAAAAACTAACACATGATGAAATGCTGAAACTTTTGCATAAGAAACTTTATGTCAGTAGATTGATTATGAAATTTGCGAGTGTTCTTTCTGGTCGTCATCGCAGGGCATCTCAAACAACTGTATTTGCTGAGGGAATCACAGCAACAAAATTTAGTCAAATGCTTGATGATTTAATGCTTAAACCATCAAAAGAAAATCGTAGTGTCAATTTATCAGCCAACTTAGAACATTATATTTTAAATCCTGTTGATGGAGTTCTAGAAGTTGTTGAGACAACAGGCAATTCACCACTTCCAACACAATTTTTTATCACATTTCATGATGAGCGAGGCATTGTTGAACCAGTTAATAAACAGTTTACTCACCAATCAGTAGGTGTTGCAAAATTAAATGATGGGACTATTATTGGAGGAGTCAGGCATCAATTTAGAGATACATCATCAGGTATTGAATGTCGTCTTTTGGTTGAGTTTCCTGCTTTATGTCCAAAATTCTTAATCAAAGCTCACCAAAAACATTTGGCAGTAGAATTTACAAATTGGGCAAAATGGATTATTGCCAATCAAGATAATCATTAAAATTATACTTTGTTTTTAGGAAGTTAAACTGTTAAACACAAGATTAAAGATTTTGGAACATTTTTTTCAAGGTGTTTATGGTTTGACTTTTTTTAATTATTCTTTTTCAGAAAGTTCATTACGATAATGTGTATCTCGATATTGTTTAGGTGTCATATGTTTTTTCTTTTTGAAGATTTGAACAAAATGACTTTGTGATGAAAAAGCAAGAATAGAAGCAATTTCAGAAGATGAATATTGCGAATATTTTAACATATTGCAGGCTGTTTCAATTCGTTTATTGGTTATATATTCTAAAATTGTATAGCCTGTTTCTTTTTTGAACAATTCAGAAAGATAATTATGATTTAGTCCAACATAATCACTCAGTTTTTTGATAGTGATTTTTTCATTTAAATGATAATTAATATAATCAATACACATGACAATATGTTTTGAAAATATTTTTTCTTTTTGAATTGATCCCATGTAATGAGTAAAGAAAGAAAACATATCTTTATGTAATGCCTGCACTGCTTCAATATCAGTTAATGTATCCATTTTTTGAATATAAAGATCACTTGCATTATAAGCTGTTTCTTCATCCATACCACCAGTTATTGCAAAACGTGTTGCTAAAGTGATTGATGCAACGAATAAGTATTTCATATTTCTCAGGGAATCATGAGAAACATGTCCCATTAGATTTGAGTGAAACATTTCAATTGATTTTTCAATTGCTTTTGGATTACCTACTTTCAAATAGTCATATTGTGCCATTTCTTCATCATAGCGATGATGACGAATATCATTTTCACGATGTAAATATTCTAAATATAATAATTTCTTTTTATTGACATATTCCATTTTTATCACCTCTTTATATGATAAATATAACAAAAATATGAGAAAAATGATATCAATAGATATAAGAAATAAATATAATACTTACAAAATTAAAGAAAAGGAGAAATAAAAGATGGATCAATTTCAATTTTATATGCCTACAAAGGTATTATTTGGTGCTGGACAATTACAACACTTACATGAAGAACAACTTCCAGGTAAGAAAGCATTAATTACAACATCAAATGGAAAATCAGTGAAAAAGTATGGATACTTAGATCAATTAAAACACGAGTTAGATTTACTTAATATTGAATATGTTTTGTTTGATCAGATACGCCCAAATCCAACAAGACAAAATGTAATGGATGGAGCTCAAATGGCAAAAGAGAACCACTGTGATTTGGTTATTGCATTAGGTGGAGGATCAGTAATGGATTGTGCGAAATGCATTGCCTTAATGGCAACGAATCCTGGTGACATTTGGGATTATAGTTTATCACAGGCTGGTGGAAAGAAAAATGCAGATTTTGATGCTTTACCAATTGTTGCGATTACAACATCTGCTGGTACAGGAAGTGAAGTTGATATTGCAGCTGTTATATCAGATGACGAACTTAATGAAAAAACAGGTATTTTCTTTCCTTCAATGTTCCCAACTCTATCAGTAGTTGACTCAAATTTGATGATGAGTGTACCACCACAATTGACTGCTTACCAAGGAATGGATACATTCTTCCATGCAGCTGAAAGTATGATGAATAAAAATCAGCATCCAATGGGTGAAATGTTTGCTTTAAAAGCAATCGAATTAGTGGCTAAATACTTACCGATTGCTTATCAAGATGGTTCTCATAAAGAGGCAAGAGCGAACATGGCATTGGCCAATACATTGGCTGCCTACTACATGTTATGTACTTCAGCACATACAATTGAACATGTCATGGGAAGTTATCATAAAGATCTAATTCATGGAGCAGGATTGATTATGACCGCACATGCTTATTATGATTTCTTTGCTCAACGAAAAGCTGTTGAAGAACCAATGATAAAAATGGCAAAAGCAATGGGTGTTTCAAATCCAGTATCAGGGAAGGATTTTATCAAAGCATTAGATGATTTAATTACAGCAGTTGGATGTGCTGATTTAAAAATGAGTGATGAAGGTATTACTTTTGAAGAACTAGAAAAATATCCACAACGTATGCATGAAGTATTGGGTGGTGATATCACAGCTGACCCACTTCCTTTATCAGATAAAGATTATCTGGAGATTTTCCAAAAATCATATAAATAGATTTTGAAGAGAATATCATTTGTTGATTGTATACAAATGATTCATTCTCTTTTTTCACAAATGAATCAATAAAATTGTAAATATCATTTGAAAAAATGAAAGATTTTTTCATTGAATTTGTGAACGGAATTACAAAACAGGAAAAGGTAATTTACATTTTCTATCAAGCAAGTTATCATCATGTCAAGTTAATAAAGGAGGTGGAACTATATGATTGGAACAATTGCAGCAGTCTTAACAACATTGTCTTTTTTACCTCAAGCTTATCAAGTGATTAAAACCAAAGATACTTCTGGTATCTCACTTGGAATGTATACAATGTTTGTCATTGGTGTTTTTTTATGGATTATCCATGGATGGAATATTCAAGACTATAACTTAATTGGGGCAAATACTATTACTTTCATTTTTGCATCAATTATTTTAACTTATAAAATCAAATATAAATAATTCAAGTCAATATAAAACATGAAATGACTTCTCTCTATTATTATCAACAAATCAATATAGAAGACATTTCAAAAGGAGGTCTTGAGAGATGATTGGAATGATTGCAGCTGTTATAGGAACATGTTCATTTGTTCCTCAAGTTATTCAAATTGTAAAAACAAAAGATACATCTTCGATTTCACTTGGAATGTATATGATGTTTGTAGCAGGGATTGCACTGTGGCTTATTCATGGTATCCGTATTCAGGATATGGCATTAATACTTGCTAATGGGGTGACATTCATACTTGCTTCAACAATTCTTACTTATAAAGTGAAATATAAGTAAATGCTTTGAGAGTTAATGAAAGAAATAAAAATTTATAGGAGGAATTATATGGCATTAAGTAAAGATTTTTTATGGGGTGGCGCTTTAGCTGCTCATCAGTTTGAAGGTGGTGTCTTGAATACTTCTAAAGGATTAAGTGTTGCTGATGTGATGACCGCTGGGGCTCATGGTGTCCCACGTGTGATTACTGATGGTGTTGTTGAGGGAAACTATTATCCAAATCATATTGGTATTGATTTTTATGGACATTATAAAGAAGATATCGCAATGTTTGCAGATATGGGCTTTAAATGTTTTAGAACATCAATTGCCTGGACACGTATTTTCCCTAATGGTGATGAAGAAAAACCTAATGAAGAAGGATTGAAGTTCTATGATGATGTCTTTGATGAATTATTGAAATATGGAATTGAACCAGTTATTACTTTATCACATTTTGAAATGCCTTATCATCTGGCTAAAGAATATGGTGGATTTATGAATCGAAAGACAGTTGATTTCTTTGTGAAGTTTGCTGAGGTATGCTTTAGAAGATATAAGGATAAAGTGAAATATTGGATGACATTTAATGAAATCAATAATCAAATGAACTTCAAAAATGATATTTTTGGCTGGACAAATAGTGGAGTACATTTTGGAGACTATGAGAATCCAGAAGAAGCGATGTATATATGTGGACATCATACATTGTTAGCGAGTGCAAAAGCAGTGAAGATTGGTAAAGAAATCAATCCTGACTTCATGATTGGAAATATGATTTCAATGGTTCCTTATTATCCAAAAAGCTGTAAACCAGCAAATATGAATCTCATGATGCAGCAAATGCACAATAGATGGTTCTTCTGTGATGTACAAGTAAGAGGGCATTATCCTGCTTATACATTAAAGATGTTTGAAAGAAAAGGATTCAATATTGATATTACTGAAGAAGACAAGAAAGTCTTAGCTGAAGGAACTGTTGATTATATTGGATTTAGTTATTATATGAGTGAAACAGTTGATATTGATTCACAAAAAGATGTTTCTAAAGCTACTGATGGTTCTTCACCATATTCAGCTGAAAATCCTTATATTCAAGTTTCAGACTGGGGTTGGGGGATTGACCCTGAAGGTTTAAGATATGCTTTAAATATCTTCTATGAAAGATATGAAAAACCATTATTCATCGTAGAAAATGGATTTGGAGCTATTGATCAAAAAGAATCAGATGGAACATGTCATGATCCATACCGTATTGATTATTTAAGAGCCCATATTCAGGAAATGAAGAAAGCAGTTGAAGAAGATGGGGTAGACTTAATGGGATATACACCTTGGGGATGTATTGACTGTGTCTCATTTACAACAGGAGAAATGAAAAAACGTTATGGCTTCATCTATGTAGATAGAGATAATGAAGGAAATGGAACATTAGAAAGAAGCAAGAAAGATTCATATGACTGGTATAAAAAAGTCATTGCATCTAATGGTGAAGATTTAGATTAATGATAAAACTGAAGCATGATTTGTTTCAGTTTTTCGTTAAAGATTTCAGTTCCATGATGAAAAATCATTTTAAGATTTGTAAAAAAGAGGTGAAAAGATATGTCATATGATGGACTAAACATGTGGAATAACTGGTCTAAAAGCAGAAAAGGGAAACCGGTCTATGATAAATGGTTAGATGAGTATGAAGATGTATTAAAAGAAAATAAAGAGAATGTGATTGTTGATTTAGGAGCAGGTATAGGGGCCAATACTTTGTATTTGATGGAAAGGGGATATAGAGTGTTATCTTGTGATTATGCGATTGAAGCATTAATGAATATTCATGATCATATTAAAGATAGTTATATTCAGCATCTTGATATGAGATCTCCATTTCCTTTTGATGATCAAAGTCTGTCAGTGATGATTGCAGATATTTCATTACATTATTTTGATGACTCTACAACTTTAAGAATTATGAAAGAAATCAAGCGTGTTTTAAAAGAAGATGGAGTTTTATTAGCACGTGTTTCAAGATATGATGATATGTCATATCATGGTAAACAAATTGAAGAGAATTATTATGATATGGGGAGTTATGCACAAAGATATTTTACAGTTCATGATATCAAAAAGTATTTTGGTATTATTGGTTCTATAAGTTATCAAGAAACTACAATGGTAAGAGATGAACCATTTTACTCATATCCTAAATATTTATACCAGATCAAAGTAAAAAAGGGGTGATTAAAATATTTCATTTACAAGTTGATTTAACAAAAGATCATATTTTAAAATCAATACTTATATTTGCTATACCTATACTCATTTCAAATATCTTTCAACAACTTTACAATACAGCAGATACAATGATTGTAGGAAATTATTTAGGAGATACATCATTAGCAGCAATCGGAGCAAGTAGTGCAATATATGACTTATTGGTAGGATTTTCATTAGGAGTAGGGAATGGTTTTAGTATAGTTGCTGCTAGACATTTTGGCGCCAAGAACGACGAACTTTTAAAACAATCAGTTGCTGGAGCATTGCTTATAGGTGGACTCTTCACTGCTTTGATGATGATTTTAGGTTTTGTCGGTGTCTATCCATTACTTACTTTATTAAATACACCAGTACATATTATAGAAGAAGCCTATTCTTATATTTATATCATCATCCTCTTTATTGGGATTATGTTTGCATACAATTTATTTGCTGGACTCTTAAGAGCAATTGGAAATAGTTTTATTCCACTTATATTCTTAATTCTTTCATCACTGATTAATATTCTTTTAGATTATCTATTTATTGCACAATTTCATAGTGGTATTCAAGGTGCTGCAATCGCAACTGTTATTGCTGAAGGAATATCATGTTTATTATGTCTTTTATATATATACTTTAAAGTTCCTCAACTAATTCCTGAAAGACAACATTTTCATTTCCAAAAGAATTTATATCAAGAATTATTGGGACAAGGTTTTTCAATGGGATTTATGATGGCTATTGTTTCATCTGGAACAGTTATTTTACAAAAGGCCATTAATCACTTTGGCTTTTTGACAATCGCAGGGCATACAACTGCAAGAAAAATCAATGCCTTTTGTATGATGCCAGCAACCACTCTATCAACATCCTTAGCAACGTTTGTATCACAAAATAGAGGGGCAAATCAACGTCAGCGCATTAAAGATGGAGTGAAGATATGTTTTCAAATCCTATTTGTTTGGGCAATGCTCATAAGTATAATCATGTATTTTGGTGCTAAACCACTGGTTGAAATCATATCGGGTTCATCACAACTTGAGGTAATCAATACAGGTTCAAAATATTTAATCTTGAATGCACCATTCCATTTTATTTTAGGGGTTTTATTAATTTTAAGAAATGCTTTACAAGGATTAGGTATGAAAATTGTACCACTTATATCTAGTGTTATTGAGTTTGTAGGAAAAATTATTTTTGCAACATTCTTTATAGGATATTTGGGTTATTTTGGAGTCATTATATGTGAACCAGTTATTTGGTGTATGATGTGTATCCAACTTTTATATTCTTTTTATAATAATTCTTATATCAAGATGAGTCAGTCAGAAGATGATTTTGAAGTCGCATAGTATATTGAAATATACTTTCTTATGATCATATTAAAAGAGAATACAGAGGAAATACATAATGACATGGATGAATTTATTTGAGCAAAGAGATCTATTTACTGATGTAGAATGGGAAGTAGTTCAGTATATCAAGGATAATATATATAAAATAACATTAATGAATATTGGTGAACTTGCAAAGGCAACCTATACTTCTAATGCAACGATTTTAAGAACTTGTCGTAAGCTGGAATGTGATGGTTTTAAAGAATTCAAGCAACGTTTAATCAAAGAAATAGAGTCACAAAAACATATGAAACAGACAGTTGATTTTACCATTCCGTTTTATTCTTCAGAAACTGTTTTAGAAATTATTAATAATATATCTAATCTTTATAAAGAAAGTATTGATATTATTAATTCAAGTATTGATCTAAACGTGATGGAACAAATTGTAAAAACCATTTATTCAGCCAAAAGAATGTTTATCTACTCTATTGGTGATTCTAAAATAACAGCAAAGAGTTTTATTAATAAGTTAATCAAGATTAATTATTATGCTATTTCTGCTACTGATAATCATGAAGAAACATCAATCAGTGCAAGTGTCAATTCACAGGATTGTGCTTTATTTATTAGCTATAGTGGTGAAACAGTTGATTATTCAAATTGCTTCTCTATCTTAAAAAGAAGTGGCTGTAAAATTATCACAATCACAGCAAATGAAAAGAGTATCATTGCTCAAAAAAGTGACCTTTGTATTTTATTACCTAATAAAGAAAATGATAATAAAATTGCTACGTTTTATTCCCAATTGGCCTTTCAATATGTCTTAAATATCATCTATTCTTTGTTATATGCCAAATTAAAAAAAGCCCATAAAGTCTGAACCTGAAGTTCGGACTTTTTGCTTTTTCAAATCAAAAAAACGGACCTGAGTTTCTAAGTACGGGAGAAACCTTTATTGAGGTTTTGATGTATGGTAAAAAGAATATAGAAGGAGGGAAACTTATGGAAGAAAGTCTATATTCATTTGAAAATTTTAGTCATGAGCAAGCATTGATTCTTGGTGTAAAAGCTCAACAAATTGTCAAAGAGGAAAACTTAAAAGCTGTTGGTATAAGAATTGTTTATAAAGATTTGCTGGTTTTCCAATATTTGATGGATGGTAAAAAGGAGGATAATTGGTTAAAGCGAAAAGCAAAAACAGTATTGGATAGTGGCCATAGTTCTTATTATGTTTACTGTCATCAGGAAGATTATCAAACTTGGATGGATGATGAAAGTTATGCTATTTGTGGAGGAGGATATCCCATTATCGAAAATGGACAGTGTGTGGGTGCTATCTGTATTTCGGGATTAAAGCATGGGGATGATCATGAGTTAATTGTAAGAATATTAAAGGAAATGGAGGACGCAAGATGAAATTAGGAATTTTAGGGACAGGCATGATTGTTAAAGATTTATTAACAACAATCCATGAATTTCACTTTGAAAAAATGGCAATTTTAGGGACTAGTCAAACACAAAAAGAAACTGAAAATCTTGCTAAAGAGTATCAGATTGATCGTGTTTTCTATGATTATGAAGAATTATTAAATAGTGATATTGATACAATCTATGTGGCTTTACCTAATCATTTACATTTTGCATTTGCGAAAAAGGCACTCCTTTATAATAAGCATGTGATTATTGAAAAACCAATCACATCACATGCCTTGGAGTTAGAAGAGTTGATGGATATTGCTGCTCAACATCATGTGATGATATTTGAAGCAATGAATATTCATTATCTTCCAGCATTTCAATCATTAAAAGAAAATATTCATAAAGTGGGAAATATCAAGATTGTTAATTTTAATTATAGTCAATATTCATCTCGTTATGGTGCATTTTTAGAGGGGCATATTTTACCAGCCTTTGATTATCATAAATCTGGTGGTGCTCTGATGGATTTAAATGTTTATAATCTCAATGCTATTATGGGATTGTTTGGCGATCCTCAAGATAATCGCTATTTTGCAAATGTTGAAAAAGGGATTGATACCAGTGGAATGATGGTTTTAGATTATGGAAAATTCAAAGCTGTTTCAATTGGTGCTAAAGATTGTAAAGCTCCAGTCATTTCGACAATTCAAGGTGATCAGGGTGTGATTGTTATTGAAAAACCTGTGAATCAGATGATTGCATATAAGTTTATTGATAATCAGGGGCAAGAGACTTTATATGAGGATAATACGAATAAACATCGTTTGTATTATGAGTTTAAAGAATTTATTAGAATGATTGAAGAAAATGATACGGTAAAACAACAAGAGATGTTGAATTTAAGTTTACAAATATCAAAAGTTATGGAAAAAGGAAGAAAACAGGAAGGAGTTGTTTTTGATAATGATAGATCATAAATTAGTGATTGGATATATTGGTAATGGGAAAAGTGCAAATCGCTATCATTTACCATTTGTTATGCAAAGAAAAGATAAGTTTATTGTGAAGACTATTTTTGATATTCAGGTTAGACATGATGTGTGGGATGAGATTGAAGGCGTTCACTACACTGAAAATGTTGATGATATTTTAAATGATCCTGAAATTGATATGGTTGTTATTTGTACGACACATCATTTACATTATGAGTATGCTAAAAAGGTATTAAATGCTCATAAACATTGTTTAGTAGAGAAACCATTTATGGAAACAAGTGAACAGGCAAAAGAAATCTTTGCTTTAGCTGATCAATTTGGCTTATATTGTTCCGCATATCAAAATAGAAGATATGATAGTGATTTCTTGACTGTTCAAAAAGTGATTGAATCTGGGAAACTAGGAGATCTATTAGAAATAGAAATGCATTATGATTATTATCGTCCTGAAGTCCCTGAAAGTATTGATTATTTTGATCCCGCATTTTCATATTTATATGGACATGGCTGTCATACATTAGATCAAGTCATTAGTTATTTTGGAAAACCAGATGATGTTCATTATGATGTTCGTCAATTATTAGGAACAGGAAGAATGAATGATTATTTTGATATTGATATGTATTATGGAACATTAAAAATATCAGTGAAATCAAGTTATTTTAGAGTGAAAGAACGTCCAAGCTTTGTTGTTTATGGAAAGAAAGGGATGTTTGTCAAACAAACTAAAGATAGACAAGAAGAACATTTAAAGCTTTTCCATATGCCAACAAATGATGATTTTGGCTTAGATACACCTGATCATTTTGGTGTCTTAACATATTATGATGAACAAAATGTCTATCATGAAGAAAAGATTCCAACGATCAAAGGTGATTATGCAAGAGTCTATGATGGGATTTATGACTGTATTGTTCATGGAAAAGAACAAGTCATTAAACATGAACAAACTTTATTACAAATAGAAATGTTAGAAACAGGCGTAGGAGGATTAAAATAAGATGGAAAAGATGCAGAATCTTTTAAGCCGAATTGGTGAATGGAGTTCAAGAAATCGATATTTAGTTGCGATAAAAAATGCTTTTGAAATATATATGCCATTAATTATTATTGGTGCAATTGCAGTCTTATGGACAAATGTTATTGTCAATGATCAGACAGGATTGGGTGCAATTTGGCAACCAATCATGAATTTATCATTCTTAAATCCAGCTTTTAATGCGATTAACTTTTGTACAATGGGGATTATTGCATTAGGAATTACTTTTCTGGTTGGAAATGAACTTTCAAAGAGTTATCAATTAAGTTCTTCTTTTTGTGGATTTTTAGCTGTTGTTGCATGGGTTTCAATGTTAAACACATCAACAAGTATGATTAATTTACAAAATGAAACAATTACCATTTCAGGATTATTTTCAAGTGTATTAGGGACAGATGGTCTGTTTACTGGAATGGTTGTTGCAATATTGACAATAGAATTGTTTAGACTCTTTTATAAGGTTGATTGGTTAAAAATCAAATTACCTGAACAAGTTCCAGAAGGGGTATCTCGTTCTTTTGAATATTTATTACCAGCTTTTATAGTTTTGATTATAACATCTTTATTAAGTTTATTGATTCAAAAGACAACAGGTGTTTATATCAATGAATTAATCTTTAACTTAATTCAAAAACCATTAACATATGTTGGTGGATCATTACCAGGTATTTTATGTTTAACTTTAATCAGTGGTCTGTTTTGGACTGTTGGATTACATGGTGATAATATGATTGCTGGTGTGATTCAACCTATTACGTTAACACTTATGTTAGAAAATACAAATGCTGTTGAAGCAGGAAAAGCAGCAACAAATATTGTCAACTGGTCATTTTATCGAACTTTTTTAGCAACCGGTGGAACAGGTATGATTATCGGATTAACATTAGCTATCTTCCTTGTTTCTAAAAGAGCAGATAATCGTGCGATTGCAAAAGTTGCGATTATTCCAAACTTATTTAATATTGGTGAAATTAATATGTTTGGTGTTCCCGTTGTCTTAAATCCATTTTTAATTATTCCATTTATTTTATCACCACTCGTTGCAATGACATTTGGATATTTTATGACATATTTTGGATTGTGTCCTGTTATGTATGTTACAATGCCATGGACAATGCCACCATTTTTAATGGGATTCTTAGCTGCTGGGGGAAGTCTTATGGCAGGTATTACACAACTTCTAGCCATTGTATTATCAGTATTGATCTATATTCCATTTGTGAAGATGTATGAAAAAAATCAGAATAAAATGGATCAAGAAGTCCTTAATTCATAACAATTGTAAAAATCATTTACAATGATAAAGGATGAATTTTAGAAAATTGTAAACATAATTTCAATTGTGTTTAGCTGTCTTGAAAGAAATCAATTGATAGTTATAATGAGAATTGTCTAAAGGAGGAATTGACTATGAATGAAGTTTATCAAAGTTTATTAACACCTATTATTTATCAATGGGCAGCCACTCATGGAAATGCTAAAAAAGGAAGAAGTTCTTGTTCTCTTTGTTTTTGCAATGATCATTATCATGCATCAATTGATTTTCATAAAGACAATATTATTGAATTAAGAATTATTGATAAAGAGACACAAGAGAGTTTATTCTATTTGCATTTTCAAATGAAAGATATGAAAATGGCAACAGAGAATATCAATGCATTTTTTAGTTTTTTACAGGATAATCATACAAATGAATCCAATGTTTTATCAAATGTAGCAACGATGAAAGATGACTTAAGAATTCTGCTCAGTTGTACATCTGGTATAACAACATCATATTTTGCTTACTTGTTAGAAAATGCAATCAACAAATGTAACCACAACGTGATTGTAGATGCAGTAAGTTATACTGATTTAGATAATGTTCAAAGTCGTTATGATTTTATATTCTTAGCACCACAGATTTCTTATCAATATGCACAAATGAGAGAAAAATATGGAAATAAAGTCTTTATGATTGATTCATATGATTTTGCTACTGGAAATGTGGAACATGTTATTCAAGAATTAATTGAGGAGGAGAATGAAAGATGATAGGAACAATTGCAGCCGTTTTAACAACATTATCATTTGTGCCACAGGCATATCAAGTGATAAAAACAAAAGATACATCAGGAATTTCACTAGGAATGTATATAGCTTTTGTAGTAGGGGTATTTTTATGGATTATTCATGGCTGGAATATTCAGGATTATAACTTAATAGGAGCCAATGCCATTACATTTATCTTTGCTTCAATTATTTTAACTTATAAAATAAAGTATAAATAATGAAAAATTTATGTAAAGATGAATTTCGAGGAGAATCAGTTATGAATTTAAAAAAGATTATCTTCTTTGATATTGATGGGACAATCTATTCGCCATCTTCAAAAATGGTTTCAAAACATGTTAGGGATGCTATTCAAAAAACAATGCAGTTAGGACATCTTTGTTTTATCTCATCTGGTCGTCCGTATTCTTACCTTGATTCTACTATAAAAGAGATTGGCTTTGATGGCTATATCCTTGCAAGTGGGGCACATATTCAATATCAGAATAAAGATATTCAAATCAACGCTATTGAATCTGACATTGTTAATGAACTTTTGTTGCTACTTAAAAATAATCAAATAGAGTATGTTGTCCATACACCTTTTGCAAGTTATATGCATGAAACTTTTACTGCTCAATCAAATTTCTATAAAACAAATCAGGAATATCTTATGATCAGCAATGATATGATAGAAAAAGAGATTATGGATAAGGTTGTAAAACTTGAAGTTCATTATGATACAGCACAACATTTCCATTTATTAAAATCTTATTGTCAAATATTATCTTATGAAGTTTATCATGAAATAGATAGCATTGATTTCTTTAAAAAAGGACATTCAAAAGCCTCTGCAATTAAGAATCTTTTGAATGTTGTTGATGGACCTATAGAAAATACTTATTGTTTTGGCGATGGAGAAAATGATATAGAAATGTTTGATATCATTTCTTATCCTATTGCTATGGAAAATGCTATAGAAGAATTAAAAAAGAAAGCCAAAGAGATATGTAAGAGTGTTGATGAAGATGGGGTTGCCTATAAACTACAAGAATTATTTCAAATATGATTTTCAGGTATATTGATTGTTGAATTACAAAATATAAATAATCTACGAAGTTTATATGAGACTTTTCGTAGATTTTTTTATTTCCTAGTAAAAATTTCATTTACAAAAAAATAAACAAAATACTATAAATTTGCGAACAGTATTTGAAATTGGGTTTATCATATTTTCTTTTTGATATAAAGAAGATAAACTTGAGATGAAATAATAAAAGCAGATTATTTCAAAAAAGATATCTCAATATAAGAGCATGTCATAGGAAGAGAAATATGAAATGATGCATAGTGTTTATTATTGCTTTTCTTTTGAAATAAGTTCATAAACATGTTTTCTCCCAAAAAATATCTTAAAATGAATATTTCATATTTCTCTTATTCCATTCTTTTCTTATTGAGAATAAAACGAAAATAGACAAAGGAGTCATATTATGGAAATGCGAACAAAAGTGAAATTAAATAATTCAAATCAAATGCCAATTCTTGCATTAGGTGTATGGCAAAGTGGAAAACAAACAAAACAAGCTGTCCTTAGTGCTTTAAAGGCTGGATATCGTCATATTGATACAGCAGCAGCTTATGGCAATGAAGAAGCTGTTGGTGAAGCGATTAAAGAAAGTGGCATCGCCAGAGAGGAATTGTTTATTACAACAAAATTATGGAATGATGATGTACGTCTTGGTAAGACAAGAGAAGCATTGATGACAAGTTTAAACAAATTAGGTTTGGATTATGTCGATTTATATTTAATTCATTGGCCTGTAAATGGATATGTTGATGCTTACTTAGAAATGGAAAATCTAATGAAAGAGGGATATATTCGAAATATTGGTGTCTCTAACTTTAAGAAACATCATTTAGAAGACTTATTATCACAAGTTCATATTATCCCAGCAGTTGATCAAATGGAATTCAATCCACAAATGCAAGATCAAGAATTATATCAATTTTGTAAAGAAAACAGAATCATTTTAGAAGCCTGGTCACCATTAGGAAGTGGAGCTTGTCTACAAATTCCTGCGATTCAAATTATTGCTGAAAGATATCAGAAAACACCAGCGCAAATTATTTTAAGATGGTTATTACAAAAAGGAATTGTTATTCTTCCTAAATCAGTCCATGAAGAGAGAATTATTGAAAATGCAAATCTTTTTGATTTTCAATTACAAGATGAAGATATATGCTTAATGGATGCTTTAAATCAAAATTTAAGAACTGGACCAGATCCTGATCATTTTGATTTTTAGAGGGTCCTATGATGAAATTTAAAGACAGTTATTTGGCTTATTTGTTGATGTATTTATGTTATTTTTTATCATTAGCTTTATTTTCTGGACTTATTTCTATTTATTTGATGGATAAAGGATATATGGCATCACAAGTGAGTTTTGTTGTTTCATGTTCGTTTGTATTATCAATGGTTTTTCAGCCATTCATCGGTTATCTCAATGATCATTTTGCAGTCAAAAAAGTCAATGGCTTTTGTTTGTTTCTTTCGGCAATCCTGGGGATAAGTTTTATATGGATGACAAACATTTATCTGATTGCTTTGGTTTATAGTTTAGCCCTGGCTTTATTTAATGGAACCAATCCTGTCATTGAAAGAATGGCTACTTTTTCACGATTTACATATGGACATATTAGAATTTGGGGAACCATTGGATATGCTTTAGGATCACAAATAGGTGGTTTGATTTATCAGTATATATCACCTGAAAGTATGTATGTTTGTTTTTCGATTTCTTTACTTCTTTGTATTTTAGGAATATATGGTACAAGTGATATCAAAAGAAGTGAGAATACTCAATCACAACATAAAGGTTCATTGAAAGATGTTTTCCTTAATCAGCAATTGATTATGTATTTACTTGTTGCATCATTATTTTATGGAATAACAAATATCAATTCGACCTATTTACCAGCAATGTTTCAAAATGAAGGCATTGCGGTTGACAATGTTTCTACAATTATTTTCTTCATCACTTTATCTGAACTTCCAATCATATTTTTTTCACATAAATATATGGATCAACTGACAAATAAACAACTGATACTGGGTGTTATGAGTTTATTAATGATTCAATTTTTTACCTATAGTTTTGTTCATATTCAGACCATCCAGATTATCGTTGCAATATTGACCAAGGCTGTAGCAACAATGACATTTATTATGTTAAATATGAAAATTGTTGCATCACTTGTTGATGAAACACATCAAATGACAGCTTTAGCAATTGTTTCTACATTTAAGAATCTTGCTTCTATTTTGTTTCAAAGTGTAGGTGGATTTATTCTTGATTGTAGCAGTTATCAAACATTATTTACATTTTTATTAATAAGTTCAATTGTTACATTTTTGATTTGTTGTTTGATGAAATTACCTAAAGGAAGTGAAAAACGTTTGTTCCATTAAAAAATCCGAGTTATCTCGGATTTTCATTTTCATCTTCTTTAATGATATTCAGTGTTGAAAAACGACCATTTTCAATCATTCTAGAACTTTCTATTTTTAAATTTAAATTGTAATCATAGTTAAGCGCAAAAACACATGAGTAAATAACATTTAATAAATAGACAATGGCTGTATCAGTTGAATATGTAGAAATTTTTGAATACAGTTTTTCTCTTGTACATATCTTTAAGACACAATCTGATAAGCGTGCAGTTGTATTATCACCGATATTTGTAATGGCTATGATGGGAACTGAATTGGCTTTTAAAGCGCGAATACAACGATTTAAAATATCTGTTTCACCAGAATAAGAAACAATTAAAGCACAAGATGTTGGTTCACTTAAACAAGCATTAAAAACAATTTCACTTTGTAATGCATGAATTTCAACTCTTTTTTTGATTCTTGACATTTGATGCTTGAATTCTTGAGTAATCAGTAAATTATTACTTACTGCAAATAAATGAATACAATCAGATTTGCGAATGATTTGAATCGCTTTTTGTAGATCATCATGAGTAATAAGCGAAAGAGTATTATCAATTGATTCTTTTTCTAAGACAGCAATTTTTTGAGCTATATTCATAATTGTTTCATTACGCTTGAATGGTATATTGGCATCTACATCTGAGACTTGTGATTCTAAATATTCTGTTTCTTTTAAATAGGCTTGCTTCAATTCATTCCAACCATCAAAATTCATTTTATGAGCAATTCTGATGAGGGTTGATGGAGACGTATAGGTTGCTTCTGCGATCGCTTTAGCAGTCATATTAGCAATCTCTAATTTCTTTTCAAGAATATAATCAATAATAATACGTTCACTATTAGAAAAATCGCAGCGTTCTAAACGTTCAGTAATGAGCATCTCATATGCACCTCCTATTGCCTATTATATCATATGCCAAATGTAAATAACATTTGAAAAATGAATATTGAAAATGAAAAAAATTGTAAACGATATTTCAAATGGACTTATGAGTATTGTTGTTCTTTATTCATGGATATATATTGGATATATAAGGAGGAATCACTATGATTAATTTTGAATATCAAAATCCTACCAGAGTTGTTTTTGGAAAAGGATCAATTGATAAGTTAAGTAATGAAGTTTTAAATTTTGGGAATCGTGTTTTATTGGTTTATGGTGGAAATAGTATTAAGGATAATGGAACATATGATTGTATCATGACCCAATTGAAAAAACATTGTATTTCTGTTTTTGAGTTAGGAGGCGTTAAAGCTGCGACTCTTGATCGCGTGTATGAGGGGATTGAAATCTGTCAACATAATCAAGTTGAAGTGGTTATTGGAATAGGAGGAGGAACGTGTATTGATGTTGCTAAATCTATTGCTTTAGGAGCTGTTAATGATGTTGATATTTGGGATGTTTTAACAAGAAAAATTCCTTGGGAAGATCTCAATGTTTTACCCATTGGTGCTGTCGTAACAGTCGCAGGAAGTGGTAGTGAAATGGATGGCAATAGTGAAATTGATAATCCTGATACAGGTGTTCATGGCAGTATTGGTTCATTTATGAAAACATATCCTTCATTTGCGATTTTAGATCCAGAGTTAACATATTCTATTCCGTTTCAAAAGACGGCTTATCATGGTGCAGAAATTATGATTCAAGCTTTAGAACAGTATTTTTGTGAGACTCAAAATACTCCTATCCAAGATGGGTTTATTGAAGTCATTTGTAAAGTTGTGATGGAATCATTAAAAACATTGAAGAATGATTTAAAAGATTATAATGCCAGAAGTCAATTGATGTGGGCAAGTGCACTTGTGACCAATCGTATTTTAGGTCGTGGGAAAGGTGCGCCATGGATGGCAGGACCACTCAGTGGTATCATTGATGAAAAAGCAGGATTGAATTATACAACTGCAATTGCTATAACATTTCCTAAATATATGATGGTTTGTTATAAAGATCATTTATCATTATTTAAACAATTTGCAATTCAGGTTATGGGGGTTAGCCAAGAAGGAAAAACATGTTTGGAAGTTGCTTATGAAGGAGCGGCACAATTACAGGCATTCTTTGATGACATGGGATTAGCTCATTGTTTAAGAGATATGGATATGCCTTTTGAAACTTATCACGAATTCCAAAATGAAATAGACGAAGTCGCTAAAAGAGAAGTCATTTCAAAAGACGATTTACAAAAAATTGTTCAATTATCAATAGGAGGACAGTAAGATGCTATCAGATTCAAAATTAGGTTTTGGACTCATGCGTTTACCAAAGGACGATGAAGGCCATATTAAGCAGGCAGAAGTCAATCGCATGGTAGATGCTTTTATGAAAAAAGGTTTTCATTATTTTGACACAGCATATGCTTATGCTGGAAGTGAAGCAGCAATGAAAATTGCTCTGGTGGATCGTTATGAACGTACATCATTTACAATTGCTGATAAATTACCTGCCTGGAAATTAAAGAGTCAGGATGATGTTGAAAGAATATTTCAAGAATCATTATCATTATGTGGTGTTGATTATTTTGATTTCTATTTACTTCATAGTGTAGAAGAAAGTCATTATCCAACTTATGAAAAATATCATTGTTTTGAATTTATTTCAGAGATGAAAAAACAAGGAAAAATTAAGCATATTGGTTTTTCATTCCATGATAGTGCTGAATTTTTAGATAAAGTATTAACAAAACATCCTGAAATAGACTTTGTACAACTCCAATTAAATTATTTAGATTGGGAAAATGGTGTGATTCAATCACGTAAGAATTATGAAGTTGCAAGAAAACATCATAAACCCATTGTTGTTATGGAACCTATTAAAGGTGGAACTTTAGCAGCCTTTCCAACAGAAGTAGAAGCTATTTTAAAAGATTATCATCCTGACAATTCGATTGCTTCATGGGCATTACGATATATTGGCTCTCAAGATGGAATTATGACAATTCTTTCAGGCATGTCCAATGAAGAACAAATGAATGATAATTTATCAACAATGTCAGACTTTAAACCTCTCAACACTGAAGAATATGAACGTATTGAAAAAGTAACAAAAAAGATATTATCTTTCCCAACAATTCCTTGTACGGCTTGTCGCTATTGTGTTCCTGGATGTCCAATGAAGATCAATATTCCAGATTTATTTACAGCTTATAATAGTGCCAAAACATATGGAACAAACAGGAGATATGATACTTATTATCAGAATCATTCTTCTGGAGAGAATCAACCAGCAAGTGCATGTATTGAATGTGGACAATGTGAAGGTGTCTGTCCACAACATCTTTCTATTATTGATTATTTGAAAGAAGTATCAAAGGAGTTTGATCAATAATGAAGTTAATGATTGCTATTATTAATCATGAAGATACTGAAAATGTTGAAAAACATTTAAGAGAGGCTCATATTTATTTAACCAAAATTGCAAGTGTTGGTGGATTTTTAGAGAAAGGAAATACAACTTTATTAATCGGAACTGATAGAGTTGATGAAGTTGTTGGTATCATTTCAAAATATTCTCAAAAAAGAAAAATAAAAAAACCAATAATTCCATTCAATGAATTTGCCTCATTAACTCCCCAATATATAGAAGTCGAAGTTGGTGGAGCAACACTATTTATATTAGAGTTGCAGGAATTTAGAAAAATTTAGTTTATGATATTGAATTTGAAACTGGGATATCATTCCAGTTTTTCTTTGTGAAATGATATATTCATGTTTATAGTAAATAAGAGGAGGACATTATGATAAATCAAGAAGATCGTATTGATATAGTTGGTGCATCTGAAAATAATTTAAAACATATATCTTTATCTTTACCAAAAGAGAAACTGATTGTTTTTGCTGGCGTTTCTGGCTCAGGGAAAAGTTCTTTAGCGTTTGACACGATTGCAGTTGAAAGTCATCGTCAATGGCAAGCCTCCTATCCATTGTTTATTAGAAATAGGATGCCTCGTTATGAACGACCAGCGATTGATTATATTCTTCATTTAACACCAACTATCGTTGTGAATCAAAAAGGAATTGGACATAATACACGTTCAACAGTGGGGACGGTCAGCGATATTGCACCTTTGATGAGACTGTTGTTTTCAAGAGTCGGAGAACCAAGTGCAGGAGGTGCAACTGCCTATTCTTTTAATCATCCTTTAGGTATGTGTCCTCACTGTTTAGGTTTGGGAGAAGAATTACAAATTGATGAAGAGAAGTTCTTTGATTTGAATCAATCTATTTTGAGTGGAGCAATTTTGTTTAGTCAATTTTCTGGTTCAAGCTGGCAAACAAGATTATATACAAATTGTCCATTGTTAGATCCAAATAAAAAATTAAAAGATTATAGTCATGAAGAATGGCATATTTTATGTTATCAGGAAAAGGGGGCAACGCAAGTTCCTTTTTATAGTGAAAATACTGGTGATGTCACATATTCACAATATGAGGGAGTCATCACACGTTTTAAAAGATTATACCTGAATCGTGATATTACCAAACTGAAAAAATCGCTTCAAGAAGAAATTATGACATTTGTCCATAAGACACCGTGTTCACATTGTCATGGGATAGGGTTGAATCCCAAGGCACTTGCATCAAAAATCAATGGTTATAATATTGCTGAATTTTATCAAATGCAAGTTTCAGATTTGGTTAAGATTCTTCAAGACATCACAAACCCATTAGGAAAAGCAATTGCAAAACAGATTACGGATTCTTTAAAGCATATGGTTGCAGTGGGACTAGGCTATTTGTCTTTATCAAGGAGAACGGATACTCTGTCAGGTGGAGAAACGCAAAGACTTAAAATGGTGAAACATTTAGGGAGTCAATTAAGTAATATCACTTATATATTTGATGAGCCAACAGCAGGATTGCATCCAGAAGATGCAAGAAAAATTGGACAACTGTTATTAGAGTTAAGAGATAGATATAATACAGTGATTGTTGTTGAACATAATCGTGACATGATTGAACTGGCTGATCATATTGTTGAACTTGGTCCTCGTGCTGGCATTCATGGTGGAGAAGTTGTTTTCCAAGGCTCTTTGCAGGAATTGAAAAAGCAAAAAACATTAACTGCATTGTCTTTAAAAGAAACAATAAAAATAAAGACATCACCGCGAAAATGGCATGATGGATTTGAAATTAAAAATGCTTCTCTCCATAATTTAAAAAATGTAAGTGTGACGATTCCTAAAGCTATCATGACAGCTATAACTGGAGTTGCAGGTTCTGGCAAAAGTACTCTTATGACCAATGTGTTTTTACAACAATATCCTGAGGCTATTGTTGTGAGTCAAAAAGCAATCAGTACATCTTCACGTTCCACCATTGCAACTTATACAGGAATTATGGATGAAATCAGAAAATTGTTTGCTAAAGAAAACAATGTCGGGCCCGAGTGGTTTAGTTTTAATTCTAAAGGTGCTTGTCCAATCTGTAAAGGAAAGGGAGAAATCACACCAGATGTAGCATTTGCTGATCCTGTTGCGATTTTGTGTGAAGAGTGTCAAGGTCAAAAATATAATCCAACAGCACTTCGTTATACATATCAGGATAAAAATATTGTTGAGGTTATGGAATTAACCGTTTTACAGGCTTTAGATTTTTTTACATCAACTAAAATCAAAAATGGATTAAAAAAACTTGTTGATGTTGGTTTGGGATATATGACATTAGGACAAACAACCAATACTTTGTCCGGTGGCGAAAATCAGCGTTTAAAATTAGCAAATGAATTAAATAAAGAAGGAAATACTTATATTTTAGATGAACCAGCAACTGGTTTGCATGAGCAAGATGTTCATCAATTATCTCGTTTACTAGATGATTTTGTAGAAAGAGGAAATACGGTTGTTATTATTGAACATCGTTTGGAATTAATCAGTCAGGCAGATTGGATTATTGATATGGGTCCAGCCGGTGGACATCATGGAGGACAAGTCTTATTTGAAGGAATACCAGAGGATTTATTGAAAGTTCATAATTCTATGACAGCCAAACATTTATTAATGAATATTGAAAATGTGAGTGATTAGAAGTTATTATAAGAATGATAAGAAAAATAAGGTTTACAGTAAAAGATGTTAATTCATTGTTTAGATAATATGAAGAATTCTCATGTCTTAAAAAATCAAATATTTTCTGAGTTGTAACATTGTTACAACTTTTTTTATACAGATATATGTGAGTGTATAAAATATTATGAAACAATGATAAAAGAAGCTACTTATGAGATAGAGTTCAAATAAGTTTTACTTATGAATACCATTAGTAACTCAAATTGTTGAAAAAGAAAGGATTGTTTATAATAACATTAGAAAAGAACAAGGAGGATATAAAGTATGAATGATTTTCAATTTCAAAACACAACAAAAGTTTATTTTGGTAAAAATCAATTAAGTCACTTACATGAAGAAGTTTTAAAATATGGTGATAAGGTTTTGGTTGCGCATGGTGGGAATTTTATTAAGAATTCGCCATTATATCAAAAAGTTATTGATGAATTAGAATCAAATGGTGTACAAGTTTTTGAATTAGGAGCAGTTGAACCGAATCCACGACATACAACAGTGAACAATGGTGTTGCGATATGTAAAGATAATGGTATTCAAACAACTTTAGCGATTGGAGGAGGTTCAACAATTGATTGCTGTAAAGCCATTGCAGCCACAACTTTGTCAGAAAGTGATAATATTTGGGATTTGGTTGAAGGCAAAGTTACATGGGATAAAGCATTAGCTGTCATTGCGATGCCAACCATTGCATCGACTGGAAGTGAAATGGATAAATCATGTGTGATTGCAAATGTGGAATTAGGAATAAAGAGTGGTATTAATGGAGAAGCGATACGTCCTAAAGCAGCTTTTCTAGATCCAACAAATACATTCACAGTTCCAGCAAGACAAACAGCTTGTGGTGGGTATGATATTATGGCTCATTTGTTCGATATGAATTATTTTGTCAACGCTCCAAAATATCCATTACAATTCAATGTTGTCGAAACATTGCTGAAAACCGTACGCAATCAGTTACCAATCGCAATCAAGGAACCAGAAAATTATGAAGCCAGAGCTACGATGCTTTGGGCAGCCAGTTGGGCATTAAATAGTTTCTGTACTTCTGGTTTCAAGACACAAGCTTCATTACATGCTTTAGAACAGTTCTCATCAACTTTAGATTTAACACATGGATTAGGGTTAGCAATCCTAACACCTAAATGGATGAAATATTTGTTGGATAGAGATGAAAGTGTGGCTGATGATTTTGCAAGATTTGCTGTTAATGTCATGGGTGTAGCTGATAATGAGGATAAAGTGAGTGTTGCTAATCTTGGAATAGAAGCATTGCAGACGTTTATTAAAGATGAACTTGGTTTACCTGTTCATCTATCTGAAATGGGTATTAAGTCTTTACCAATTGATGAGATGGTTGAAAAAGCAACCCATGGTGCAGATTCATTGCCACATGCTTATCGTGTTTTAACAAAAGAAGATTGTGCACGTATTTATCATATGTGCTTATAAAAAGAAAATGAGTCACAAAAGGAGGATCAGGTTATGAAGAATTTAATTGTATATTTTTCACATGATAAAGAGAATTATGTGAATGGTGATATCAAAGTTTTAGAGACAGGTAATACCAAAGTTGTTGCATTAAAGTTACAGGAAATCATTGGTGGTGATTTATTTGAAATCAAACCATTACATGAGTATCCCTATGTTTATCGTGAATGTACTGATTTGGCACAAAAGGAACTTCGTGAAAATGCCAGACCAAAAATTCAAAATCTTGTTTCACATTTTGAAGATTATGACAATATTTATTTAGGATATCCCAATTGGTGGTCAACAATGCCAATGTGTGTATGGACATTTTTAGAAAGTTATGATTTTAAGTCAAAAAATATTTATCCTTTCTGTACTCATGAAGGAAGCGGTATGGGAAAGAGTGAAAAGGATATTCAAAGGCTATGTCCAAAGAGTCATGTTTTTAAAGGATTAGCAATTCAAGGAAGTCAAGTGTTCAACAGTGATGAAAAAATCAAATCATGGGTAAAGGAGAAATAGTCTATGAGTATCAGTCAAAAAGCCAAGGCGTATCATGAAAAGATGTTTCCTGGCTATGAATCACAATTATTAGAAACAGATCCAGAGTTTATTGAATTATTTGATAACTTTGCTTTTGATGAAGTTGTCAATCATGATGATTTAGATGATCAGACAAGATTTATGGCAATTTTAGCAGCCTTGCTTGGATGCCAGGGAATTAATGAGTTTAAAGCGATGTTAACAGCTGCTTATCATTTTGGTGTCACACCCATTGAAATGAAAGAAATTGTTTATCAGGCAACAGCATATTTAGGCATTGGAAGAGTCTTTCCATTTTTACATGCAGTGAATGATTTTTGCATGAACAATAACATTGCATTGCCATTGGCTGGACAATCTACAACCAATCCTAACAATCGCTTAACAAAAGGAAATCAAGCTCAGGTTGATATTTTTGGAGAAAGCATGCGAGATTTTTATAAATCAGGTGATGAAGATTCAAAACATATCAATTACTGGTTAACGGATAATTGTTTTGGTGATTATTATACAAGAAATGGTTTAGATTATAAACAAAGAGAAATGATTACATTTTGTTTCCTGGCTGCCCAGGGTGGTTGTGAACCACAGTTGATTTCTCATGCTGCTGCCAATATGCGTTTAGGCAATGATCAACAATTTTTAATCAAGATTATTTCTCAATGTATCCCATTTATTGGTTATCCAAGAAGTTTAAATGCTTTACGCTGTGTAAAAGAAGCGGCAAATCAAGAAAAATAAATAATATGAAAAGGAGCGATGAAAATGAATAAAGACGTTATGATTGTCACAGGTGCTGGTCAAATCAGTATGGCTATTGCCAGAAGAATGGGTTATGGTAAAAAGATTATTATGGGTGATAAAAACATTGATAATGCCAATGCGATTGCAAAGGTAATGAATGATGCAGGCTTTGATGTTGAACCTATAGAAATGGATTTATCATCAAGAAAATCTATTTTAACAATGATTGAAAAGGCAAAAAGATATGGAAACATCACAATGCTAGTGAATGGGGCAGGGGTTTCACCAAGTCAGGCACCAATAGAAGCCATTTTAAAAGTGGATTTATATGGAACAGCTGTTTTATTAGAAGAAGTTGGGAAAGTCATTGCTGATGGCGGGGTAGGTGTTACCATTTCTAGTCAATCTGGACATCGTATGAAACAGTTAACACCATTAGAAGATGAACAGCTAGCCACAACTCCAACAGAAGAATTGTTATCATTGGATTTGTTACAAGTTGAAAATATTCAAGATACTTTACATGCTTATCAGCTTGCGAAACGCTGTAATGAAAAAAGAGTAATGGCTGAAGCTGTTAAATGGGGACAAAGAGGAGCCAGAGTCAATTCTATTTCACCAGGAATTGTTGTCACTCCTTTAGCAATTGATGAATTCAATGGACCAAGAGGCGATTTTTATAAAAATATGTTTGCTTCTTGTCCAGCGGGACGTCCTGGAACAGCCGATGAAATTGCGAATGTAGCAGAACTATTAATGAGTGATAAGGGGGCTTTTATCACAGGTACTGATTTCTTAATTGATGGTGGCGCAACTGCATCTTATTTCTATGGTCCATTAAAACCAAAGGATTAAATGATGAAGCAGAAAGTTATAATTATTTCTTCAAGTCCAAGAAGAAAAGGAAATAGTGAAATACTATGTGAACAATTTCAAAAAGGTGCATTAGAAAGTGGATGTGATGTTGAAAAAATTAATTTAAATGATTATATAATTCATCCATGTATTGCTTGTGATTATTGTCGAAAACATGATAGTATTTGTTTTCGTCAAGATGATGCCAATAAGATAATTCAAAAAATGATTGACGCTGATATTTGGGTTTTATCAACACCGGTGTATTTTTATAGTGTCTCTGCCCAAATGAAATTATTAATTGACCGTTTTTATGCCAGAGAATATACAATCAGAGAGAGTTTGAAACGCAAAAAAGTTTATTTTATTGTGACAAGTGGAGCACCAGACTTAAGTGAACATACAGCGACAATTGAATCGTTGCGTGGATTTATTCAAGTCTTAAAAACGGTTGATGAAGCTGGAATCATCAATGGGGCAGGAGCATTTGAATTAGGTGATGCCATTCATCATCCTGCCTATTTAGAAGCTTATCATATGGGGAAATCAATCAATGGATAATGATGTCGAGACAGTTTTTCAATGTTTATGAAAGTTGAAGAAAGATTAGTGGTTCACAAGCAGGTCATCAAAATATAATTGATATTTTTATAAAAATGAAATGGAGGATCTATATGAAAAAATTATTTAATTTATCCGTATGTTTATTAATGTGTATATCACTAATTGGTTGTTCTTCTCAAAATCAGGAAGCTGATAATGCTCCACAACCTGTGCAAACACAAGAACAAGGACAAACAGATCATTCTAAAAAAGCGTTGGTTGCCTTTTTTTCAAGAAATGGTGAAAATTATTCAGTTGGTTACGTAGAAAAAGGCAATACGCAGATTGTAGCAGAAATGATTGCTGAACAGATAAATGGTGAGTTATTTCATATTCAGACAAAAGATGCTTATCCTCAAGAATATGAAGCCACAACAAAAGTTGCACAACAACAGTTAAGAGAAAAAGCACGACCAGAGCTTGCTGAGACATTAGAAAATATAGATGACTACAGTACAATTTATTTAGGATATCCTAACTGGTGGGGAGATATGCCAATGGCTGTCTATACATTTTTAGAAACTTATGATTTTTCTGGAAAAACAATAATTCCATTTTGTACTCATGCTGGAAGTGGATTGGCATCTACTGAAGCAAATATTAAGAAAACTTGCCCTCAAGCAACGGTTTTAAATGGTTTTTCTATTTTGGGAGCGACTGCTCAAAATTCACAGGATGAAACAAAAGATAAAGTGGAAGAATGGTTAAAAGATTGAAACATTGTTGCCTATAATGTTATACCAATTTCTTTTTAAGAAAATGATGATAATCAATGACATAAGTGCAATGAAATTATGTAGAAAATGAAAGACTTTCGTCTATATACGTATGGTTTTTCATTTTTTGTTTGATAAGGATATATCATCATTGCAAGAAATCAATGAGAATGAATATATTGTTTATATTCGATGAATCTAGTAGAATAGAAATAGTTAGGGTCTGTTTGCTATAATGAATCAAAATAATAGTGTATGACATTATAGTACAAAACATAAATGAGGAAGGGTTAAAGGTATGAGAGAAATAATTAAGTATGACATTGAATCTATAAGTGAAACATATAGAGGTTGTTCTAAAAATATGATTATTTTATTATGTTTAGAAAATGAAATGAAAATCAGTGTAAAAGAAAATGTATCTTTATTAAATACGAATGATTTTATTTTAATCAACCCTAAGTATCATTATGAACTATCAAGTCAAAATGCTATTTATGCCCAATTTAATATCTCCATGAAAGATTTTCATAGTATTTTTCCACATAAACATTATCAATTTGAATGTAATTCTACTCATGGTGAAAATGATAATTATGAAATTTTAAGTAAATATCTAACAGATTTATTATTATTACAATATGAAGAACATGAATATAGAATTGCAGAACAAAATAAACTTACTTATGAATTATTGTTATTTATTGTTAATAATTTTGTACTCATGGATTTTCATTTAGATAATGATTCACGTTGTGAAAATATTACAGAATATATTGATTTACATTATGAAGAAGAATTAAGCTTAAAAGAAATAAGTGAAGTATTTGGAATGAATTCTGAATACTTTTCAAGGTACTTTAAAAAAGAAATGGGAATTAATTATTATCAATATCTTAATAAGATTAGACTTGAACATGCTGTTGAAGATTTGATTTATACAGACAAAAACATGTTACATGTCGCACTTGATAATGGTTTTCCTAATGTTGAAGCTTTTTATCGTCAATTTTCAAAAGAGTTTCATATGCTTCCTAAAGAATTAAGACAAGAGAAGAAAAGTCAAAAGATTAATAAAGAAAAAAATTATAGAGAGGCTTTATCAAAAACCGTTTCACAATTGTATCAGTTACAAAAAAATACAATCGTTTCTACAGATATGATTATTGATGTTTTACAGCAACAAACCTATTATCCTTTTTGGTCTGAAGTCATAAATCTTAATGAGGCTTCTATTTTAAGTGTATATGCTGGTAAAGAACAATTTTCATTGTTACATGAAACTCTTCAATTTAGATATGTTAGAATTTATCTTCATTGGAAGAATTATCATGATAATAAACTTTATTCTTTTTATTCTGAAGAAAATGAATTTGATTTTCTTGTACAAAAAAAGATGAGAATATGGTTTGTGATTGATTATCGGCAAATTGATGATTTGGGTAAAATGATTGATTATCTTAATAAATTACTTTCACATTTTGCAAATCGTTATAGTATATCAAATATAAAAAGTTGGCGTTTTGAATTGGTTTATAATACGATTTTTAATGAAGAAAAACTTGAAAAATATATGAAGACAAGTCAGGCTATTCAAAATATTTTAGATAAGTTTGAAGTTGATGAAAAAGTATTAGGGCCAGGAATTGTTTTGAGTGATCATCAGAGTATGAAATGTTTTGAAACATTTGCCAATAAAATGCATTTAACACCTTTAGGTATGACATTTCAAGGTGAACCATACCTTATTAATCAAACTTATGATGATATTACAATTCAAAGAAATACTGATAAATATTTTCTTAAAAATCAGTTATCATATATTTATAAACATACAAATGAAATGACTAAAAATAAAAGTCGTATCTTTATTACTAATAGTTCAGATACAATTATGCGTTTTAATATGATGAATGATTCTTTGTATCGTGGAGCTGAAATTATTAAGATTATTATTGATTGTTTTGGATATGTCAATGCTTTAGCACATAGTGTTCCTCTAGATATTGCCTATACGGATAAACTACAAGGAACAGTTTTATTTGGTGGGGATGGCTTGTTGACCAAACATGGAATACCAAAACCATCTTATTATGCTTATCATTTTATGCGTCATGTGGGCGAATATTTTGTTCAAAAGAGTGAATATGGTATTGTTTTTACTAATGGTCACCATAATTATCAAATTGTCTGTCATAATTGTAAAAGATTAAGTTATCATTATTATTTAGAAGAAGATAATCTCAAGTATGAGGCCTATGATAATTATTTTGATGATACCGAAGAGGTCAAGTTAAATTTTCATTTGAAGAACATAAAGAATGGCCGTTATGTAGTCAAAACACGCTCAGTTAATCGCAATCATGGCAGTGTACAGGATGAATTAAATAGAATGATGCCAAATGATCAAATGTATATTCATGAAAATGATATAGATTATCTACAGCAAGTTGCTGTTCCACAAGTGAGAATAAGAACCTATATTGTTAAAGATGGACAATTAGATTTAGATATTGTTCTTGAAGCAAATGAATTTGCTTATATGCATATCATTTATCAATATTAAAGAGATTATGTCAATTATTCATAATGAATAATTGACTTTTCTTTTTAAGATTCATCTTACTAAGAAAAAATAAATAAAAATAAGAAAAAAGATGTCAATAATCTATGCGAAACATGTATTTGACAATTGCTATAATAGAAACTGTACTCATGAGTGATATGAAAATAAGAGGAGAATGAATATGAATTATAAAGAAATGTCTGAGGCTATTATTAAAGAAATTGGTGGCAAAGAGAATGTAGGGAGTTTGACGCATTGTGTTACACGTTTAAGATTTGTTGTGGTAAGTGAAGAGAAAGTCAATATTGAAGGACTGAAGGCAATTGAGGGCGTTATTAATGTTATTATTTCAAGTGGACAGTATCAAGTGATATTAGGACCAATTGTTACTGATGTTTATAATGCAGTGATGCAGGTTATTGGTAAGGAAGTTGGTGAGGTTAAAAAGACAGAAGTTAAAGATAAATCGATAAAAGGATTAGCAAAACAGGCATTAGATACGCTTATTGCATGTTTTGTACCAGCTATTTCCGCCATTGCTGGAGCTGGGATGATTAAAGTTTTAGCAACATTATTAACTTTTTCAGGGTTATTATCGGCTGATTCACAAACAATTGCTATATTGAATGTTATTGGTGATGGAATATTCTATTTCTTACCATTTATTGTTGCTATTAACGCTGCTAAAAAGATGAATGTAGATTTATTTTTAGCAGTTTCATTGGCTGCCATTGTTATGCATCCTAATTTGAGTGCAATGGGTGAAACAGGAACAACTGTTAGTTTCTTTGGAGTAGGGTTAAAAATAATGAATTATTCAGCACAGGCTTTACCAATGATTTTTGGAATATGGTTATTAAAATATGTTGATCGATTTGCTGATAAAGTGAGTCCGGATTTAGTCAAAGTTTTCTTAAAACCAATGATTTCTTTACTTATTGTTGCACCTATTGTTTTGATTGTGATTGGACCAGTGGCTATTTATTTAAGTGATTTATTTTTTCAATTATGTCTCTTTATGCAATCTTGGGGTTGGTTAGCAGTTGGAATTAATGCAGTATTATTTCCTATAATGGTCTTGACTGGAACTCATAATGCAACAATTCCGTTGATTGTTCAAATGTTTGCATCACAAGGTTTTGATGCTATATTCTTACCAAGTGGAATGGCAGCTAATATTGCCCAAGCGGGTGCTGCTTGTGCAGTCGCTGTCAAAACAAAGAATAAAGAATTAAGAGGAACTGCTTATTCAGCAACATTATCGGCATTATTAGGAATTACTGAACCTGCTTTATATGGTGTCAATTTACGTATGAAAAAACCTTTTATTTCAGTTTTGATTGGTGCCTTTTTAGGAGGAAGCATTATTGGTTTGGTAGGCTTAAGTGCACCTTCTTTTGTGACACCAAGTTTATTGACAATTGCAGTCTTTGCTGGTCATAGTCATTTTTTATTAGGGTTAATGACTGTTCCACTTACTTTCATTATTACATTTGTAGTGACATATATTATGGGATTTGACGATTTGCCAGCAACCAAAGCATAGAAAGGATTGAATATCATGTTTAATGAAAATTTTTTATGGGGTGCCTCCACTGCTGCTAATCAGGTTGAAGGTGGCTGGAATGAAGATGGCAAAGGAATCAGCGTGATAGATGTTCAAGCTAAAGGAATGAACAGTCCTCGTGAAGAAACTGATGGAGTCAAAAAGGATAGATATTATAGTTCACATAAAGCAGCAGATTTTTATCATCACTATAAGAAAGATATTGCGATGTTTGCTGAAATGGGCATGAAAGCATATCGTATGTCAATCGCATGGACGAGAATTTATCCTACAGGATTGGAAGAAGTACCTAATGAAGCAGGATTGCAATTCTATGATCATATTTTTGATGAATTATTAAAATATGGTATTGAACCCATAGTCACAATATCTCATTATGAATCACCATTTGTTTTATCAAAACAAGATGGCTGGGCAAATCGTGATATGATTCATCATTATATGAAATACTGTCAAACACTATTTGATAGATATCAAAATAAAGTGAAATATTGGATGACTTTCAATGAAATCAATTGTGCATTGGTACCATTTGGAATTATGACAGCTTGTGGGATTTATAGTGGCATTTTTGATAAAAAAAATACTGAAAATTTACGTTTTCAGGCTTTACATCATCAATTTGTTGCTAGTGCAATGGTTTGCGAATATGCTCATAAAAATTATCCCCAATTTCAAATTGGATGTATGATAGCAGGAATGATGAATTATCCTTTAACTTGTCATCCTAACGATGTCTTATTAACGCAACAAACAAATCAAATGAAAAATATGTTTTGTGGTGATGTTATGGTAAGAGGTTACTATCCTCATTATGCTCGCCGTTATTTAAAAGACCATGATATTAAAATTAAGGTGGCAGATAATGATGAGCAGATATTAAAAGCGGGAACTGTAGATTTTTATGCCTTTAGTTATTATATGACAAATTGTTGTGGTCAAGCAAAGGATGCTGAACATACATCGGCTAACTTAGTGGATGGTTTAAAAAATCCTTATTTAGAAGTAAGTGAATATGGATGGCAGATTGATCCAATTGGTTTAAGATACTTTATGAATGAAGTTTATGATCGCTATCAGATACCTTTAATGATTGTTGAAAATGGACTTGGATGTACTGATCAATTAATTGATGGCAAAGTTCATGATGATTATCGTATTCAATATTTAAAAGAACATATTAAAGCTTTATCTCAAGTCATTGAAGATGGGGTGGAAGTCATTGGATATATGCCATGGAGTGCTATTGATTTAATTGCATTATCAACTGGAAATATTGATAAACGTTATGGTTTTATTTATGTTGATGTGGATAATGAGGGACATGGTTCATACAAGCGTATAAAAAAAGATTCATATTATTGGTATCAGAAAGTGATTGCATCAAATGGAAAAATTGTTGATGAGGAAGGATAATATTGATGGGAATGTTTAAGTGTTTTAAAAATGATGTGTTAGATCAAAAAGTTTATGCACCTGTTAATGGAACTTATAGATTTTTAGAATCTTTAAATGATGGTATGTTTTCAGAGAAAATGTTAGGAGATGGCGTTGTTATTGAACCAACGGATGGTCATTTGATTGCACCCATAGATGGACAAATAACAGTTGTTTTTGAAACTGGTCATGCCTATGGTATTCAAGGTGAAAATGGTATAGAGTTATTAATTCATATTGGCATTGACACTGTTAATATGAATGGACTAGGCTTTCAACCATTGGTGAAAGTAGGACAAAAAGTGAAAATAGGTGATTCGTTGGCTGAGATTGATTTAAATGCTATTCAATCTGCCGGATATCAGGATAGTGTCATCATTATTTGTACAAATGGTAAGTCTATAAAATATTTATTACAAGAAGAAAGCCTTGTAAAAGTGAAAGAGGCAATTTGTGTATTAGAGTAAAATATCATTAATTAAAACTGATTATATAGAAGAGAGAGTAAGTGAAATCAAAGTCACCATAACTTTCTCTTTTTTTGTCAAAATTTGTTTATCTTCATGCAAAGATATAATATAATAAAAACAAATTTTAAGCATGTCAATGCTTTTTTATAAGAAAAAATAAATTGACAAAAGATGTCAAAAATGCTGAAAAAGTAACCCTGGTAAGACTCTTGAATTTTGTCCATTTTGACAAGTGACAAAGTTCAAATTCAATAGATTGAGAATTGGTGAAAGGGCTTGTATAGTAAGAGTTGTAAAGAGGAGATTTACAGAAAGGAAGCACAAAAATGAAAGAAAAATTACAAAAGTTTGGTAGAACATTAAGTGCAATGGTCATGCCAAACATCGCCGTTTTTATTGCTTGGGGATTAATCACTTCATTCTTTATAGCTGATGGATGGTTCCCTAATGAAACTCTTGCAGCTCTTGTTGAGCCAATGAATAAATATTTATTACCAATCTTAATTGGTTATACTGGTGGTAAAAATGTTTATGGTCAACGTGGTGCAACTGTCGGAGCAATTATGACAATTGGTGTTTTAGTGGGAGCACCTATTCCCATGTTTATTGGGGCAATGATTGCTGGTCCGTTAGGAGCATACTTAATTAAAAAATTAGATGAACTTTTAAAAGATCATACCCCACAAGGATTTGAAATGTTAATCAATAATTTCTCAGCTGGAATCTTAGGATTTGTCTTAGCAATTATTGGATGTTTAGCTATCAATCCAGCATGTCTATTCTTAAATGATATGTTAAATATTGGAGTCAGCTTCTTTGTAGAACATGGCTTGTTACCATTCGTTTCAATCATTGTTGAACCAGCTAAAGTCTTGTTCTTAAATAATGCGATTAATCATGGAATATTCTCTCCAATCGGAATGCAGGAAGCATTAGATACAGGAAAATCAATCTTCTTCTTGTTAGAAGCCAATCCTGGTCCTGGTTTAGGAATTTTATTAGCCTACTGTTTCTTTGGGAAAGGTTCAGCCAAAGCTTCAGCACCAGCAGCTAGCATTATCCATTTCGTTGGTGGAATCCATGAAATCTATTTCCCTTATATCTTAATGAATCCATTATTATTACTAGCTGTTATTGCTGGTGGAGCAAGTGGAATCTTAGTCAACGTTATCTTTGGATCAGGTTTAACTGCTCCAGCATCACCCGGCAGTATTATTGCTATTCTAGGAATGTGTAAAGCCTCTAGTTATCTGGGTGTTATTCTTAGTATTGTGGTTGCGACAGCAGTGACAATGTTTATAGCTTCAATTATCTTGAAGGCATCTAAAGGAACAGAAGAAGATCTAGAAGAAGCACAAGAACAAATGAAAGATATGAAAAATACAAATCAAGAAGTCAAATCAGTTTCTTATCATGAATTAAGAAAGATTGTCTTTGCATGTGATGCAGGGATGGGATCAAGTGCAATGGGAGCTGCCTTATTAACCAAAAAATTAAAAGCAGCCGGTATTGATATTGAAGTTCCGCACTATGCAATCAATGATATACCAGAAGATTCTCAAGTGGTTGTTACACATGTTTCACTTGTAGCACGTGTACAGGAAAGACTTCCAAATGTCGTGATTTTTCCAATTACTAACTTTATGGGTGGAACAGAATACGACGAAATCGTTAAAAAATTACAATAGGAGGATAAGCATATGTATTCATCTCGTCAGGCAAAAATATTATCATTATGTTTGTTAAGGGATGATTATATTACTTATCATGAAATATCTGAAGAATTACAAATCAGTTCACGAACAGTTATGCGTGAATTAAATCAAATCAAAGACTCTTTACACAATTTACAAATCCTTTCCAAAAAAGGAAAAGGTATTCGCATTATAGGTCGTGATGAAGATAAACAAAATCTTATCATGGACATCCAGGGATCAAAAATTGACTACATGGATAAAGAAGAAAGACAAGAATTACTATGTTTAGAACTACTGAGAACAAAAGATATTCAAAAACTCTTTTATTATAGCAATAAATTTCAGGTTTCTGAAGCAACCATTTCACATGATTTAGATGACTTAGAAACTGATTTTAAAAATTTCCATATACAATTAATTAGACGACCAGGATTTGGGGTCGGTATTGAAGCTGATGAAAATGTCATTAGACAAGCCATTTCATCAATTATCAATAAAACAATTCAACATCATATCTTAAATGTTGATTTCAATCGATATAACATTCAAGATGTGATAGACCAAATGACAGCCAATCAAAATTCAAATATCAAAAATTTATTAGATATTCAAATATTAAAACAGATTTTAGAAGTCTTTCAAACTCATCATCAAGAGTTAGATTTAGATTCAATAGCAAAATCTTCTTATATGGGACTCATCATTCATTTAATGATTGCTGTGAGTCGTATAAAAGAAGGAAAAGCAATGAGTGATAATCAGGAGATATTTAACTTAATTAATGATCGTCAAGCTTATCAGAAAGCCGAATTGATTGTTCATTATTTATCAGAAGAATTCGATATTTCTTTTGAAACTACAGAATGTGCATTTATTGCCATTCATCTTCAAAGTGCAAAATTAACAATTATTCATGATGATACATCAGTTGAAGAATATCATGATGTGATCATGAAAATGTTATCTGTATTTGAAGAAAAGGGTTATCACTTATTAGGAGATTATGAACTCTATCAAAGTTTAGCAGCTCATTTAAAACCTGCACTTGTTCGTTTAGAGTATCATCTTCCAATATATAATCCAATGTTATTACAAATTCAAGAAAACTTTGCCGATATTTTTCAAATAACCAAGCTTGCATCTGATGCTTTTACAGATATTTATGGGTATGATATGAACGATGATGAAATCGGATATTTAGCACTGCATTTTGCAGCGGCCATAGAACGTTATCAGAGTTCCCATCTTCGTCCTATACAAGTCGGTATTGTCTGTAGCAGTGGAATTGGGATTTCAGCACTGTTAACTGCAAGATTGAAAAGAATTGTCGATGCAAATGTCCAATTTATTCCTCTCTCTTTAACGGACATTGAACATCATCAATGTGAATTGCTTATTTCTACATTTGAAATTGACGGTGCACTCTATGTAACACCACTCTTAAATCAAAATGATGTGACACGTGTTTTACAGGCTATTCATGAAAAAAGACAACAACCTTTTCTCCCATATCATACACAGTTGTCTTATGACTTGATTGAGTTGACTGAAATGATTAAACAATTTATAACACATATTCAACTCCATGTTATTTCACACTTTAAAAACAAACAGGAAGTTATTGAAATTGCGTGTCAATATGTCACAGATAATCCTCAGCTAATTGAAGAAATTCAATCTCGAGAAGCCAAAGGCAGCAATGTTTATCCAACATTTGGATTTGCTTTACTGCATTGTACAACAGAACTTGTCAAAGAGTGCTGTGTGCATATTTTAAGAGCAGATACAGGGATTTTTACAGGAGCAGATATTGCTGACATCAAAGTTGTATTATTAATGTTGATGCCTCGCAACGCTTTAACATTAGAAAAAAGAATGATGTCATATATTTCATCACAGTTGATTGAAAACCAGGAATTTTTTAACCAATTGTTAAGTGGTGATGAAGCAAAGATCATCGAAGCATTTAATCATATTTTACAAAATTGGATTATTAAAATCATTAAGGAGGAAGAATGAAATGGCACGTATAAATGTTTATTTTGCCTGTGATGCCGGAATGGGATCAAGTGCACTTGGGGCAAGTCTTTTCAAAAGATATGTTAGTTGTGATATAGCTGTTTCTAATTGTTCTCTCTATGATATTCCACAAAGGTGTAATGTTGTGATTGTTCAAAGAGCGCTTTTGCCCTATGTTCAAAAACAATATCGTTTTCTCAAAGTTTATACTATTGATAATTTCTTAGATGAAAAAAGACTCCAGACTATTTCAAAGGAGATGACAGCGATGATTGAAAATAGCAATATACTTGCAAAAGAATCAATTGTTTTAGATTGTCCATCTTGTAGCAGTGATGAAGCCATTGTTGCAGTTGGTCAGTTATTAATGGATAAAGGTTATATTGAAGAACCTTATATTCAGGGAATGTTAAATCGTGATCATGATTTAACAACTTATATAGGTAATGATTTGGCAATTCCTCATGGGGAATATGATGTTAAAGATTATGTAAAAAAGACTGGGATAGCAGTGATGATCTATCCGCAGGGAATTGATTGGAATGGAAATAAAACACGTATTGTGATTGGGATTGCTGCAAAAGGCAATGACCATATGGAAATCTTAACAAATATTGCTTTAAAATTGAGTGATATGGAAACAGTAGAAAAAATAGTAAATGCTTGTGATATTGACTTTATCTATGAGGTCTTAACACAAGGAGAATAAATTTATGATTATTACAGTGACTTTAAATCCAGCAATTGATAAAACAGCTCAAGTTGATAAGATGGTTTGTAATGGATTAAACCGTTTAGATCATGTTTTACTTGATGTGGGTGGTAAAGGTATCAATGTTTCTAAAGCAATTCAGCAATTAGGTGGTCAATCTATTTGTACTGGTTTCATTGCAGGTGAAAATGGGCAATGGATTGAAAAGAAGTTAGACCAGATGGGCTTGGAATATAAATTCCAGCATGTTGATGGTAATACACGTATGAATTTAAAAGTTTTAGATAAGGATATGAACTTGACTGAACTTAATGAAGTGGGTCAGGAAATAAGTCAACAAGATGTTAAAGCATTGAGTGATGCTTTATTAGAAATGACGTTTGAAGGTGACATTGTTGTGTTAGCTGGAAGCGTTCCTAAAGGTGTTCCCAAAACGATTTATAATGAATTAATAACTTTATTAAAAGAAAAAGGTGCAAAAGTGATTCTTGATGCTGATGGTGATTTATTCACTAATGGTATTGAAGCAGGACCTTATTTAATTAAGCCGAATAAATATGAATTGTGTAAATATTTTGGTTTAAATGAGGATGTCAGTGATTTGGTGTTAATTGAAAATGCTCGTAAATTACTTTATAAAGGCATTGAACTGGTTGTGATTTCACTTGGCTCAGATGGTGCAATGTTCATTACTCATGATGAAGTAGCACGTGTTCCAGGATTAAATATTGTTGCTCATTCTGCAGTTGGTGCAGGTGATTCAATGGTTGGCGCATTGGCTTATGGGATTGAACAGAATTATGAACTTATTCCATTGATTAAATGGGCAGTTGCGACATCAGCTGGAGCAGTTATGACTGAAGGAACCAAAGCACCAAGTCTTGCAATGGTTGAAAAATTAATTAATGAAGTGAACATTTATTTTAAATAAGAGGAGAACATATATATGAAAACAAAAGCAGTCCGTCTTTATGGCGTTGATGATATAAGATTAGAAGAATTTGATTTACCAGAAATTAAAGATGATGAAATTTTAGTCAAAGTTGTTTCAGATAGTATTTGTATGTCAACATACAAAACAATTAAACAAGGTGCAAACCATAAACGTGTTCCTAATGATGTTTATGACAATCCAATTATTATTGGTCATGAGTTTGCTGGTGATATTGTGAAAGTTGGTAAAAAATGGCAAGATCAATTTAAACCAGGTCAAAAATTTGCTCAACAGCCAGCTATCCCAGGTCAAATGGAATCACCAGGTTATTCATATCAATGGTGTGGTGGTGACAGCGAATACTGTATTTTTCCTAATGATATTATTGAAGCTGGATGTTTATGGACTTTTGAAGGAGATAGTTACTTTGCCGCTTCTGTAGCTGAACCAATGTGTTGTGTTATCTCTGGATTCCATACTCATTATCATACAGTCCCAGGAAGTTATGATCATGTTATGGGGACGAAAAAAGATGGAAATATCATTGTTTTAGGTGGTTGTGGTCCAATGGGACTAGGAGCAGTGAGTTATGCATTGACTTATGAAAACAAACCAAAAAGATTTGTTGTGACAGATATTGATGATGCAAGAATTGAACGTGCGAGAGAAGTGATTTCAGAAGCAGAAGCTGCTAAACATGGTGTTGAATTACATTATGTGAATACTGCTAAAATGAAAGATCCAGTGGCAGAATTAATGGCTCTCACTGATGGACATGGCTATGATGATGTCTTTGTCTATGTTCCTCTTGAAAGTGTTTCTGAAATGGCTGATCAGTTAATGGCATATGATGGAAATCTTAACTTATTTGCCGGACCAACAGATCCAGACTTCTCAGCTTCTATGAATTTATACAATTGTCATTATTCAAGACATCGTATCTTAGGAAGCACGGGTGGAACTATTGATGATATGAAAGAAGCAATTGAAAAAGATGCTCAAGGTCAAATCAAAACAGCTGTTATGATTACTCATATTGGAGGTTTAGATGCAGTTGCTGATACGACAAAGAATTTACCAAATATTCCAGGTGGAAAGAAATTAATCTATACACATATTCAAATGCCTTTAACAGCAATTGATGATTTTGAAGAATTAGGAAAAACAAATGAATTATTTAAAAAACTTGCTGATTCTACAAAGAAAACAAATGGTTTATGGAATAGTGAAGCAGAAAAGATTCTTTTAGAAAGTTTCCAATAAATGAAAAAGGCTTATGTTTTGCATAAGCCTCTTTTTATAAAGATGAAAGATCATCAAAAGTATTTTCAGGAATTATCAAGAGAATATCCAACTATTCAATCCATTTGTCAAGAAATTATTCACTTACAGTCACTTTTAAATTTACCTAAAGGAACAGAACATTATATATCAGATTTACATGGTGAATATAATGCCTTTGCTCATCTTATGAATAATTGTTCAGGGGTTATTAAAGAAAAAGCCATTGTTATTTTTGAAAATGAAATGTCTTTACAAGACATTAATGAACTTTGTTTTTTAATCTATTATCCCGATAAAGTTCTGACACAGAAGTATCCACAAGTCTGGTATCGAGATATGATTTTAAAACTGATACGCTTAACACGTTATGTGACATCTAAATATACTCGTTCACATGTAAGGGAAAATATTAAAAATGAATATGCATATATTATTGATGAACTGCTTCATGCACAGTTAGATGAACTTGATCAACAATATGTTTATCATCTGCAAATTATTGACACCATTATTGAATTAGATGAAGCTGATCATTTTATAACAATTCTCACAGAAATGATTCGTTTTTTTGCCATTCATCGTTTGCATATTCTAGGAGATATTTATGATCGAGGGGCATTTCCAGATAAAATTATAGATGATTTAATGAACTGTCAGCGTTTTGATTTACAATGGGGGAATCATGATATTTTATGGCTGGGAGCAAGTTTAGGACAGCCAGCATGCATCATGAGTGTTGTCAAAAACTGTGTTCATTATCGGCATATAGAACTTTTAGAAAAAAGTTATGGCATTCCATTACGCAAACTCATGATGACAGCAACCAATCAAACGGACCAAAAGAGTCATCATCAGGCAATGGAAGAATTTTGCTTAAATATGTTATACAAATTAGAGTCGCAGCTCATCAACACTTATCCAGAGTGGCAAATGGACTATCGTTTATCGCAACATCATGATTCACAGTTAACTAATCAGGAACAGGCGATTTTAAATGATTTACAAAAAAGTTTTATGTCTAGTCAAAAACTTCAAAAACATATGCAATTTTTACTGAAACATTCATCATTATATTTAAAAACCAATCATCATCTTTTGTTTCATGGCTGTGTACCACTTAATGATGATGGAAAGTTTTATCATCATCATTGTTTTGGTCAGGAACTTTATGGAAAAGCTTATTTTGATGAAGTAAATCTGCATATTCAGGAAGCATATTATCAGCATGATCAGGAATCGATAGATTATTTATGGTATTTATGGTGTGGTGATTATTCTCCTTTATGTGGACGAAGAATTGTCTTAGATCAGCCTTGCGAAGAAGTGAAAAATGCTTATTATCAATATATTCAAAGTGAAGAAACATGTGTTATGCTTCTTAATGAATTTGGTTTGTATGATCATGAATGTATGATTATTAATGGGCATACACCAGTCCGTGTGAAAGAAGGAGAGAGTCCTTTAAAAGGGAATGGGAAACTGATTGTTATTGATGGGGGATTTTGTATGCAAAATCATAGAAAAACAGGAGTAGCAGGCTATACATTAATTAGTAATAGTCATGGTATGCGTTTAAAAACACATCATATTCATCTAGGTAGTTATGATATTCATCATGATATGCAATATGAATCAACAATTATTTATACACGTCAAAAGCAGGAAATGATTAAAGATACAAAAGATGGTTATCAATTATTAGAAAGAATTGAAGATCTTAAGACTTTATTATCATTAAAGCGACAAGGTTTTTATCAATAATAATAAAATCATCAGAAACCTTAATATTTCTTTTTAGCAGGATTCTTGTCATCTGGAATAAGATGTTCAAGAATCTTTTTTTCTCTTTCTACTTTATCCTGAAGATATTTAACTCTTTGTTGGGCTTGTTTTAAAGCTTCTTTTCCTTTGTTAAGTTGATTTGTTAAAATAGCTAATCTTTGAGAAAGGGCTTCATCACTATCTTGTTGACATAAACTTTGAAATTCACGAATATCATCAATCGACATACCTAAACTTCTTAAATATTTTACACCACGTAACCAATCAAGTGTTTCATCATCGAAAAGCCTTCTATTATTCTTATCTCTTTTGACATGAGGAACAATATTTTGATCGGTATAATAGCGAATTGTATGTTCACTCATATCTAACAATAAACAAACTTCTTTTAATGTATACATTGTATTTTACTCCTTTTTTTAAAAAGTTCTTGACCTCGAGTGACTCGAGGATATTACAATGCTATTGTAACAAAAAGAAATAAAGGTGTAAAGGAGGGTTTGAATGAAATATGTTCAATTAAATAATGGTATTATGATGCCTCAAATAGGATTTGGTGTTTGTGGATTTAAGGATTTAGAAGAATGTGAAAAGATAGTTTTAAAGGCAATAGAGGTTGGTTATCGTTTGTTTGATACTGCAGCAATATATGAAAATGAAGAGGCTATTGGTAGTGCTATAAAGAAAAGTGGTATTCCTAGAGATGAATTTTTTATTACTTCTAAATTATGGGTTACAGATAATAGCTATGAAGGAGCAAAAAAGGGGTTTAATGAATCGTTAGAAAAGTTACAGGTAGAATCTATTGATCTCTATTTGCTGCATCGTCCTTTGGGTGATTATTATGGGGCATGGAGAGCTTTAACGGAGTTATATCAGGAAGGAAAAATAAAGGCAATTGGCGTATCTAATTTCTTTAATGATCGTTTATATGATTTGGTTTATAACAATGAGATTAAGCCTGTTATCAATCAAATTCAATGTCATCCCTTTTTACAAAGACAAGAGGAGATGACATTGCACCAGGAGTTAGATATTCAATTAGAAGCATGGTCACCATTTGCTGCGGGAATGAATCATTTATTTGAAAATGAAGTTTTAAAAGAACTTGCAAATAAATATCATAAAACTGTTGGACAAATTATTTTAAGATGGCATATCCAAAGAGGTTTTGTTGTCATTCCAAGATCAACAAAAGAAGCAAGAATGAAAGAAAATATTGAAGTTTTTGATTTTGCTTTAAGTGAAGAAGAAATGATAAAAATAAAGACATTGGATATAGAAAAAAGAGAAGATAGTCAATATCGTTTAGAAAGTTTAAAAAGAGTCTATAAAACAAAAAGAATGTGAGGTAAGAAAATGAATAGTAGAAAATTAGGTTTTGGTTTAATGAGATTGCCACTCAATAGTGACAATCCAACTGATATTGATCAGCAACAACTCAATCAAATGGTAGATTTGTTTATAAAAGAAGGTTTTACTTATTTTGATACATCTTATGTTTATCATAATGGTGAATCAGAAATAGCAATTAAAAAAGCATTAGTTGAAAGACATGATAGAAATCATTATGTATTGGCATCTAAGTTTCCAACTTTTCAAATGCCTGATGATCATCAGATTGAAGGTATTTTTCAAGAACAATTAGATAAATGTGGTGTTGAGTATTTTGATTATTATTTGTTGCATAATTTAAATCGTGTGTTATATGAAAGAGAAGTAGAAAAGTATCACTTATTTGATTATATGAAAAAATGGAAAAGAGAAGGGAAAATCAAGCATATTGGGTTTTCTTATCATGATGACGCTTTTCATTTAGATAAAATATTAACAGAACATCCAGAAGTAGAATTTGTTCAGATTGTGATGAATTATTATGATGATGAGGAGCCGATGATTCAAGGAAAGGCTTGTTATGATGTGATTCGTAAACATGGATGTCAAGTTGTTATTATGGAGCCAGTCAAAGGTGGAGCATTAATGAATGTCCCTTCATCTGCTTTACAAAAAATGCAATCATTACATAAAGAGGCAAGCACAGCAAGTTATGCAATCCGCTATTGTGCGAGCTACGATGGTGTTTTGGCTGTTCTTTCTGGAATGTCATCATTAGAACAGGTTAAAGATAATACATCGTATATGAAAGATTTCCAGCCATTGAGTCATGAGGAATATGATATTTTAAGATATACAAAACAAGAGATAATGAAAAAATGGAAATATCAATGTAATGATATGTCTGTATTAGATGATAATGTTTATCATGTGCCATTATCAGCTATTTTAAGAACTTATAATAGTTTATTGATTCAACCTAATCCAACTTTTGGAGCTGAACTGAATTATTATAAATCATTTAGAACCGCTTATGATAGGGCTTTTGAAAAAGCTGATTATTCATCTTTAAATGCAAAAATCAATGATGCATTTGATGTCAATATAGCAGTAAAAGAAGCAATTGCATTTTTAATTCAAAATAGTTTTCAGGGATATATAGAGGACAATTAAAAGATTAAAAAAAGGAATCTAGTGAAATAGATTTCTTTTTTTGATGATAACTACATATACTCAAAAAGCATATTATCCTATTTGATATAGGTATTTGATATTTAATATTAATACGATAAAATAATTTTAAAAAGGAGAAGAGATGTATGAAAAAGATAATAGTCATGAGCTTAATTTGTTTATTGGGATTATATGGATGTATACAAGATAAATATCAGCAAGTTTCAGAAGTTAACCAACCAGACAATAATGAATCTATTTTACAGGAGGAAAAACAAATGAAAATCAAAATCAGCAATAATGAATATACAATCACTTATTTGTTAAACGAGAGTTTAGCATCTCAATCACTATACCAGCAATTACCACTTGATATTCAGGTTGAAAATTATGGAGATAATGAAAAAATATTCTATCCTCCAATACCTCTTGATACAACAAATACACCTCTATTGATCAATGGTCAAGTTGGAACATTGGGATATTTTGCACCATGGGGTGATGTTGTTATGTATTATGGAGAATGTGAGGCATATAGTGGTTTGTATATTTTAGGAGAGTCTATTGAGGGAAGTGAACAAATTGTAAATTTAAGGGGAAATTTACATATTGAGAGGGTAGAAGAATGATGAGAAAAATATTGGTTATTGTTGGTAGTGGAAAACTTCATGGAAATACAAATCAATTATCAGATGAATTTATTCGGGGTGCTTTAGAGACAGGACATCAGGTGAAAAAAGTTAATTTAACTGAGAATATTCAAGGGTGTAAAGGATGTGGTGTATGTCAAAATAATGGACATCATTGTGTTATACGAGATATGATGAAGGATATTTACCCTTTGTTTGATGAAGCAGATACAATTGTTATGGCTTCACCATTGTATTTTTGGAGTCTATCAGCAAGATTGAAAAGTTTTATTGATAGGCTTTACGCAATATCAACAGATGATGAATATCCTCAAAAAGATACTGTATTATTAATGACTTCTGGAAGTGATGAGTTTTATGCTTTTGAACAAGCTGTTTCATTTTATCGCTTTTTTATAAAAGCACTAGGTTGGAAGGATCAAGGAATGGTACTCGCTGGTAGTTGTATAACAAAACAAACAGAAACAGCAGTTAAGGAACATTTCTTAAATGAAGCCTATTGCTTAGGAAAGAGAATATAGATAAGATACGAAAACATAATTTTATATAACACAGAGCAATAAGAAAGGACATCCATTATGAAAATGGATGTCCTTTAATGATGTTGTTTTCGTAGAATAATCTATTCTACGACATGAATTATAGCATATATCATTTTTAAATGAAAGGTCAAATTTGTTTTCTCTTATTTTGCAAATATTTTATTTGCTATTAATAAATATATTTGCTAATAAGGAATATTTTCTTCTTTTTTTCTTTATATTTTTCCTAGAATAGATTATTCTGCGAAAAATTGAACAGATGAAAAGGAGTTGATAACCATGTATTGGTATATTGCTCATGTGAATGAGAATAAAAAAACTAAACTGGTGAAATTCTTTAATAGTCAGGAAAATACCAATGCTTTTATTCCTAAAATGGAAAAATGGTACAGTATGAAGGGTATAAAGGATTATATCATTAAAGATTTGTATCCAGATTATGTGTTTATTAAGAGTCCATTAGATTTGGAAGAATTTAATAAATGTTTTAAAGAGTTTTTTGAGACTGTTGATGGATTTGCTCAATTACTAGGATATGATGATGTTTATCCATTAAGTGAGAGTGAACAATCTTTGATGGAAAAATTATTTGATAATCAGGATGTCATTAAACATTCAGTAGGGAATATAGTCAATTCTCAATTGATTGTTGATGAAGGTCCATTAATGAATATGGAAGATAAAGTAATTAAGATTAATCGTCATCATAGAATAGCAACTTTAAAAACTGAACTGTTCAATAATAGATTAATTGTTCCTTTAGAGGTTATAAGTAAAACATGAATTGGTATGTCTTATTTACATTAAGTCAAAAGACAAATCAAATTGTCTCTCATTTAAATAGAAGAGACAATATTGATGCATTTATACCAGAATATGAATTTTATTATAGAAAGACAAAGGAATATCTCATTAGACCTATGTTTCCTAACTATATATTTGTTAAGACAAATTATAATCAATTAGATTTTAATATTATGCTTAATAAGATGGGTGAAGAAAAGGATGGAGTCATTAGACAATTAAGTAAAGATGATGTATCAGCTTTAAGAAAAGAAGAAATAGAAATGTTTGAATTATTATTAGATGCTAATCATGTTGTAAGGATGTCCCAAGCATATTTACAAGATGGCAGAGCTAAGGTTTATGAAGGACCGTTACAAGCATTTGAAAAACAGATTGTTAAAGTTGATGTTCATAATCAGTGTGCTTACCTTGATTTAATCTTTATGAAGAGAAGGATCAAAGTAGGACTCAAGATAGACAAGTAAAAATAAACTGGGGAGAATGGTATATCCGCCCCCAGTCCTATTTTGAATATAGTTTCCTTTACTTGGGGTAGGGGAAACTATATTCTTTTTTTGCGTTTGAAAGGAGTTGAAGGGGAATCATGGAAAAAAGAACTATCCCATTTTCACCACCTGATATGGGTGATAATGAGATAAATGAAGTTATAGGAACTTTAAAATCAGGATGGATTACAACTGGTCCTAAAGTCAAGCAATTCGAAAAGAAAATTGCTCAGTTCTGCCATACATCTCAAGCAGTATGTCTCAATAGTGCAACTGCCTGTATGGAAATGACTTTAAGACTGCTAGGTGTTGGCCCTGGTGATGAAGTCATTACATCTGCCTATACCTATACTGCATCTTGCAGTGTTATCTGTCATGTTGGGGCAACACCTGTATTGGTTGATGTCAGTAAAGATTCCTATGAAATGGATTATGATCAGCTGGCAGATAAGATAACGGATAGGACAAAGGTTATCATTCCCGTTGATTTGGCCGGTATCATGTGTGATTATGATAGAATATTTGAAGTTGTTGAAGCTAGGAAAGAATTGTTTCATCCATCAAATCAGCTTCAGAAAACATTTGGAAGAATTATTGTGATGGCAGATGCAGCTCATGCATTTGGAGCAGAAAGAAATAGAAAGATGTGTGGTGAGGTCGCAGACTTCACTTCTTTTAGTTTCCATGCAGTAAAGAATTTAACAACTGCAGAAGGTGGAGCAGTTGTCTGGAGAGATATACCTGAAATTGATAATGACTGGATATATCATCAGTATCAGCTGTTATCATTACATGGTCAAACAAAGGATGCACTTAATAAAACAAAGCTAGGAGCATGGGAATACGATATCATGTCACCATCCTATAAATGCAATATGACGGATATCATGGCAGGCATAGGATTGGCACAGTTTGAGAGATATCCAGAACTATTAAGACGAAGAAAAGAGATTATATCTCAATATGATGCAGCACTTAAGCCGTTGGGTATAGAGGTACTCAATCATTATAACGATGATCATCAATCAAGTGGACATCTGTATCTCACAAGAATTCCAGGATTAAATCCAGAACAGAGAAATCATATTATAGAGAAGATGGCAGAGAAAGGCATAGCATGCAATGTGCATTACAAGCCATTGCCATTATTAACAGCATATAAGAATCTTGGATTTGATATTAAGGACTATCCAAATGCCTATGATATGTATAAGAATGAGATTACATTGCCACTTCATACACATCTAAGTGATGATGATGTAGAGTATATTGTATGTAATTATAGAGGTATTATCCATGGATAAAAGATTGTTAGTGATTGGCGCTGGTTTTTTACAGTCATTTATTATAAAGAAAGCAAAAGAAATGGGAATTTATGTATTGGCATTAGATGGTGATAAAGATGCTGAGGGATTTAAATATGCTGATGAATTTGAAATTATCGATATTACAAATTTTGAAAAGTGCCTAAAATATGCTCAGGAAAAGTTTATTGATGGAGTAATGACTGGTGCTACTGATTATGGAGTTATTACTACTTCGTATATTGCTGAAAAACTCAATTTGCCTGGAATTGAAATGAATATATCAAAATTAGTTAAAGATAAATATCAAATTTCTAGAGTTTTAAATGAAATAAACCACAATTATTTCAAACAACTGTATAAAATTAGAGATGTTAAAGAATTGGATGAATTACAGTGTAAATTGAGCTACCCAGTAATTGTAAAGCCTATAGATGGTTCAGGAAGTAAAGGTGTAAATAAAGTAAACTGTTTAGATGAACTAAATAAATGCGTTATAGATGCATTGAATAACTCAAAATTAGGAGTTGCGATGATTCAGGATTATATTGTGGGAAAAGAATATGGAGCAGATGTTTTTGTATATGCTAATAAAATAACTGTGTATGGACCAATAGGTAAGAAAATGACTTCTAGTCCATACTATGCAGAATTAGGACATTATTATCCAACAACATTGGATGAGGATAAGATAATAAGTCAGATAGTATTCTATATAAAAAAACTTAATATTACTTTTGGAGCTTATAACATAGATTATATTGTTGATGAATATAATAATATTTGCATTATTGATATGGGGGCAAGATTAGGTGGTAATTTAATATCCTCTCATATTGTTCCATTAGCATTTAATGAGGACTATTTAGGTAATGTGATAAGGATTACAATGGGATGGGAGCCAATCTATAACAATAAAAAAAGTAAATATAATGTTTTATCCAAGATTTTAGCATTAGATGAAGGCAAGGTTATTTCATATGATACACAATTCAAGGAAGATATTTATAGGAATAATGTAATTTTTGAGGATCATATCAATGTTGGCAATTATATTAATAAATATAGAAATAATCTAGATGGTATGGGTTATATTATTCTTTATGGTGAAAATAGTATGGAGAGATTAGATAAAGAGAGTGAAGAAATTATTCAAAAAATAAATCATAGTATAAGGAGACAACTATGATATATAGTTTTATAAAAAGATTGTTTGATATTGTTATATCATTGATTGTTTTACCTTTTATATTTATTTTATCTTTTTTTATAGCATTTTTTATAAAGTTGGAAGATAGAGGCAAAGTACTATATGTTTCACAGCGAATCGGTAAAAACTTTAAAGTGTTTGGAATGTACAAGTTTAGAACAATGATAGAAAATGCTCCAAATATCTTAAATGAAGACGGAAGTACATATAATTCTAAAGATGATTTTAGAGTGACTAAAATCGGTAAATTTTTAAGAGAAACAAGTCTTGATGAGTTACCACAGTTCTGGAATGTTTTGAAAGGAGATATGAGCATTATTGGACCTAGACCAGGTGATTTAGAGTCAATAGATACATATCAAGAAGATGAAAAACCAAAAATGAAGGTTAAACCAGGAATTACGGGATATACACAAGCATATTTTAGAAATAGTTTAAATACAAGAGAGAAAAGATTATATGATGCATGGTATGCAGAAAATAAATCAATTTTGTTAGATATAAAAATTTTTTTTAAGACATTAATAACAGTTATAAAAAAAGACAATATTTATACTAATAATAAATAGTGTCTGAGTTATTATTTAATAAAGCAATACAGATTATGGAGAATACAATGAAAAAAAGATATAGTTTTTCGGAGATTATAAAAAATGCCTATAGTATAATTTTTACAAAATTTTTTTACAAAGATGCTAGGTTGATACGTAAACCATTATATATAAGATGTAAGTATAAGAATAATTTTATATATGGAAAAGGATTAACTACAGGATATTGTTGTAGAATAGAATTGGATGATGAATCAATTAAATTGGAAATTGGAATTAATTGTGGAATGGGAGATTATACATATATTGTTGCTACAAAACACGTGAAAATAGGGAATAATGTTTTGATAACTTCACATGTATATATCAGTGACTCGAGTCATGGGAATTATGGAAAAAATGATACTTTCAAAATAGATACACCTTATACTGCTCTAAATACGCGAAAAATAATTTGTAAAGATATAATTATTGGCAATAATGTGTGGATGGAAGAAAATGTTGTAATATTGCTAGGAATAAAAATTGGTGATGGTGCAATTGTTGGAGTTTCATCTGTTGTTACAAAAGATGTTGATAAGTATACAATTGTAGTTGGAAACCCAGCTAAACCAATAAAAAATATGACAATCAAAAAAAGGATGGGAGTATTATGAATAAGATTAGATTAAACTATCTTTTTCTGCTATCTGTAATTTCTGTAAGCATATTATTCTTTTGGGGTCCTTTTACTTATAAAATTTATAGTATAGATGGTCTTATTTATTATTACTTTTGTTGTTTTTTATTTTTTTTAGGGCTTTCTAATAATAAGTTAGTGTTAAAAAAAAGAAAGAAGAGAAAGATTAATTATTATCTTAATAAAAAGTCTGTTTGTATTCTATGGATTATCAATTTTGTTATAATTATATGTTTTTTGATTTTTATAACTAATATAATCAGAACCGTTGGATCGAACTATAGTTTTGCTAGCGAAGACTATAGATATATACTAGATGGACGAAATAATTTAGAAAAACTAGTAGAAAGTTTGCTACATTTAGCATCGCCTGTTTTTCTAATATATGAAAAATCTTTGAATAAAATGAATTTTAAAAAATTAGGAATATTAAGCAATATTGTATATTGGTTACCACCGCTAGCTTATCTAGTGACTGGAGGAAGATGGAGCGCATTTGTATATATTCTATTATATTTTTTTATAAAAAAAGATAATTACATAAGAAAGAGAAAAAAGATTAGTTTTAAAAAAGTTATAATGGTTGTATTTATATTTTTTATTTTAACAGTTGTATATAATTTATTTACAGAACGAGGTTATATATCTGTTTATGAAAATTATTTATTCTATCCAGGAGATGTTAAATTGAAGGATTGGGCCATTGAATTAGCAAATTTAACAAATGGGGCAACTATAACAATATATAAAATATCGCATTATTTTTCTGAAAGTTTATGCGCATTTAGTTACTTATTTAAAAATTATGGTGGCCAAGCTCATTTATTTGGACTATTTTCTTTTTCTATAATCACTTATTTAATGATGCCTTTTGGATATAGTAGTGTAGGATTTAAAAATATTATATTATCTTATCCTGGTGCAGGCAGCTATATGTCGTTTGTCCACGGATATATTGTTGATTTTGGAATTGTATTAGCGCCACTAGGGATTTTTTTAACTGGATTATTGTTTGCATATATTAGAAATAATAAAAATTATAACAATATATGCAAATTGATATATTATTATACAATAGTTATGTGTATTGTTGCACCAATATATAATATTTGGGGAGTTGGTTCGATAAATTTAGATGTTTTTTTCATCATAATTTTATATATTTTTATAAAAAAAATGACTTTCATTAATATTGAAGTAGAAGGAGATTAAATTAGTTATGAAAATATTATTGTATACAAGACCACATACTAAAGAATATTTATATTCAATAGCTAAAAATATTGATCAATCTGTTATGATAGAATCAGTATCAGATTTTAAAGGTGATGGAGATTTTTGGATGGGTGATTTTTTATATACAAATACAATATCTGAAAATTTGTATTTTAATGAAAATGAGCTTTATGATATTATAAATAGATGTAGATATTTACGAACACTTAGTTATGAGATGGCTAGCAAATTAATAACTAATTATGCTTGTGGTATAAATTATATATTAGACCGTGGGTATCACTTTATTGTTTCAGAAATTGTTGACAATTATTGTATGGATATAATATATAGAGAAGCAACTAAACGAAATATTAAAGTTATTGCCCCAATGGGGACATTTATTGATGGATATATGCGTTTTACTGTTAAGGGGGAAGTAGAAGAACTGCAAAGAAATGTATCTGATGAAGAAGTTTCTGATGTTTTGGATAAACTACTAAGCAATCATTTTAAAGGTCGTGTTGGTGGATTGGGATATAGTAATGAAAATAAACGATATTATTACTTTTATAGAAGAATTTTGATAGAAAAAATTTATAATCCACTTAGAAGAGTTGTTACAAAGGATAGAAATAATTCTTTATACAACACTTATCTGTATAATTCAATCAATGTAAAGAAATATTTAGGGAAAAAAGTAAAAAGAAATTTTATTGATTTAGATAATTTTGTTTTTCAAGATAATGATGTATATTTTCCGCTCCATTGCACTCCAGAAGCTACAACAGATTATTTTTGTGATTCATCAAAATTTGGATATTATGAAGAAACTATTCTTGAATTCCTATCAAATTCTACTAAAAATGTGAGATATCTTGTCAAAGAACACCCTACAATGTATGGAATAAGGAAATTAGATTTTTATGAAAATATGAAAACTTTTGAAAATGTAGTATTACTTAATCCATTTGATGACAGTAATACTATTTTACAAAATATAAATACAGTAGTTGTATGTACCGGATCAATTGGAGTTGAATCTTTAATTAGAAATAAAAGAGTAATGTGTCTATCATCCAATTATTATTCATCAATACACCCTAATGCACATGTGATTAAGTACCTAAGTGATGAAGAGTTAAATTTGCCAATTGTCGAATATGACAATAGACTTTTTATGAAAAAACTATTGTCTTTCCATGTTCCTATACAAATGTATAGCTATGACCAAATAATGAAGACTGACTTTAATTTACTAGGAAAATATATTAGGGAGTATTTTATCTATGAAAAAGTTTAGCCCAATTATATTATTAATAGTGGGCTTGATATTTACTAAAGGAAGTAGTTTTTTAGAAAATTTAATTTTAGCTTCAGTATACGGTACATCAGCATTAAGTGATTCATTTATACTAGCATTAACTTTACCAAATACGTTTTTTGCTGTTATCTCAGTGGCTGTTGCTCAATGTTATGTACCAATATATCAGAAAAGATTCAGTAATAATTTTGATTTGGGAAATAGATTTACCATCATATTAATGTTTTGTCTGGCAATAGTATCTGTTTTTGTATCTGTTTTAATTTATTTTTTTATACCTTCCTTTGTTAAAATTCTTGCCCCATCAGCATCCATAGAAGTTACTAATTTGGCCTGCTATATAATGAAATCATTGTGCTGGGTTTCAGTTATTGTTTTTGAAATGGGAGTTTTGCAAGGATTTTTTCAAGTTAGAAAAAATTTTCTAATTGTTGGTATGATTTCTGTGCCAATAAATATAGGACTTTCTGTATCTTTAATAATTGGTTCGGTTAATCTTGTTTTTTTGAATATAGGAATATTTATAACTTACCTTATTCAATTTATTTTCTTTATGTTTTTAGCGATGAAAAAAGGTCTAGTTCTCCAATGTTTTAAGATAACTGAATATGATTTTAATGTTTTAAAAGAATTTTTTCTGTTGATTTTGCCTTTGCTATTTGGAGGATTGATATCTGATTTAAGTGTAATAATAGATAAAGCTTTTGCAACATCTTTTGCAATAGGAGTTTTATCAGGAATGGATTATGGAAATAAAGTTAGTGGAATTATTTATGCTTTAGTAAGCGTACCTGTGATAACAGTATTTTATCCAATATTGTCTAAATATGTAAATCAGAATAAAAAAATCGAAAGTATAAATTTTTTAAAAAAGACTATATTTTATACGATGTTAGTATCTATTCCGATTTTAATAACTGTGATAGTATTCTCTAGTGAAATTAGTCATATTCTTTTTTTTAGAGGTAAATTTGATAATAATTCATTAATTATTACATCTACATCTTTACTATTATATACTCTTTCAATACTTCCCATGACTATTAGAAATATTATTGAGAAAATGTATTTATCAAATTCTAATACTAGTATAGTGATGAAAAATGCTATTATTACACTTCTATGTAATATTATTGGAAATTATTTTTTATCTAAAATATATGGATATAAAGGATTGATTTTAGCAACCACATTGTCTTTTATAGTTTCTATTGTATTTTTATTACAAGATATGACAAAAAGATATGATTTCAAAATATATACAAATGAAATTAAAAAAATAACTATAATTATTAGTGAGACTTTATGTTTGTTGTTATTAGTACAGTTATTTTTTAACAATACAAAATATATATTTGATTATAATGTTATTATTAATATATTAATTTTAGTATTAATCTATTTTGTAATAAATATTATTTTTTTTGGAACTTTAAAAATGCTAAAAGTTTTTTCAGTAAAAAAAATGATGCATTTTTTTAAAGAACTAAGATAATTAATTTAATATATTGTTAAAATAATCATCTATAATTATAGAATAAAAATTTTTATAATATAAATTTTTAATTAAATGTTTAAAAAACAAATATTTAATATCTATTATTAAATTTATCATTTTTAATAATTTAAAATGAGTTAGGGAGACCATAAAATGAAAAGAGCTTTAATAATTGCATGTTTTGATAGTTATAGTTACAATGTGAGAACAAAATATGTTGAAGAATATCTGACAGATGAAAATTATAAAGTTGAATTTTTAATTTCAGATTTTGATCATAGAACGAAAGACACATATTCATGTCAAAGGAAAAATGTCAAATACATACATGTACCCAAATATAAAAAAAACATGTCAATATGTAGAATGATATCTCATTGTATATTTGCTTTAAAAGTAAAAAAATATTTAAATACACATATATATGATATTATATATATTACAACTCCACCTAATTTTTTGTTTTATACTTTAAAATCATTTAAAAAAAATCATATGATATTTGAAATTGGTGATTTATGGCCTGAAACATTTCCAAATAGAATTCGTTTCAAAATTATGGATTTGTTTTTTTTTATGTGGAGGAAATTAAGAGATTATAATCTTTCCAATAATAACTATTACTTGTATGAATGTAAATTATTTGAAAGTATTATTAACAACAATACAAAAAATCCCTTAAAAGGAAAAACAATATATTTATGTAAAAATGATACGTATAAAAGAATGGTGCGAAAATTAGACAATGAGAAGTTTCGATTATTGTATTTAGGATCTATTAATAATATTATTGATATTGATTTGATTGTTGAATTTTGCCAATCTCTGAAGCAGAAAAAGCCTGTTGTTTTATCAATAGTTGGGGTAGGAGAAAGAAAAGAAGAATTACTAAACCGATTAAGAAATATAGATATTGAATTAAATGACTATGGAAGTGTTTTTGATGAAAAGGATAAAGAAATAATTTTTTCGGATTGTAATTTTGCTCTGAATATTATGAAAAGTTCTGTGTGTGTAGGATTAACTATGAAATCTATTGATTATTTTTCCTATGGGATTCCACTGATTAATAATATTTCATTTGATTCAGAGGAAATTATTGAGAAGAACAATTGTGGATTTAATATAAATAGGGATAATGTAAATAAGATTGCTGAACTTTTAAGCGAATTGAGTGATGTCGAATATCAATGTTTAGTAAAAAACACTTATAAAACTTATGAAAAATTTTTTTCTGTTTATAGTTTTAATAAATCATTTGCTGAGGTATTAAATAGTTTAAATTAATTACTTGGAAATATAAGGAGATAAGTATGACAAAAGTATTAGTAACAGGAGCTGATGGGTTCATTGGTTCACATTTAACAGAAAGATTATTAGAAAGAGGATATGATGTACGAGCATTTGTATATTATAACTCATTTAACAATTGGGGGTGGCTAGATACATTACCTAAAGATAAATTAGATAAGATAGATATCTTTGCAGGTGATATCAGAGATCCTAATGGCGTTAAGGAAGCCATGAAAGGTATTGATATTGTATTTCATTTAGCAGCATTGATAGCTATTCCTTTTAGTTATCATTCACCTGATTCCTATGTTGATACAAATATCAAAGGAACTCTTAATGTTTTACAGGCTGCAAGGGATTTAGGAACAAAAAGAATCCTAGTCACTTCTACATCAGAGGTTTATGGAACTGCACAGTATGTTCCAATTGATGAAAAACATCCATATCAGGGGCAATCACCATACAGTGCTACAAAAATTGGAGCAGATAGATTAGCTGAATCATTCTATCGCTCTTTTAATTTACCTTTAACAATTGTAAGACCATTTAATACATATGGACCTAGACAATCTGCAAGAGCTGTTATTCCTACAATCATTACACAATTGTTGGCTGGAAAAACAGAAATCAAGCTTGGTTCACTCACACCAACTCGTGATTTCAATTTTGTTAAGGATACAGCGGATGGTTTTATTGCCATTGCAGAATCAGACCAAACAATTGGTGAGGAAATTAACATTGCAACTCAGCATGAGATATCAATAGGTGAATTGGCCGAAGAGTTAATACGTCAAATCAATCCTGATGCAAAAATTATTTGTGAAGAAGAAAGATTAAGACCTGAAAAATCTGAAGTGAATAGATTGTTGGGATCAAATGAAAAAATCAAATCTCTTACTAACTGGGAACCTCAGTATAGTCTTTCAGATGGTCTTGCAGAAACGATTGAATTCTTTAAGAAGAATTTAGATAAATATAAGGTTGATATCTACAACATTTAGGGAGGTGTTTTTATGTCAAAATTTATTCCACTTTCAGTTCCAAATATTAGAGGAAATGAAATTAAGTATGTTACAGAAACACTAGAATCAGAGTGGGTTTCTACTGGTGGTGCAATGATAGAGAAATTTGAAAAGAACATGGCTGAATATGTTCATAGTAAAGGGGCAGTAGCGTGTCAATCAGGAACTGCTGGACTTCACCTGGCATTAAGATACTTAGGTGTCAATGAAAATGATGCCGTGATTGTACCAACACTCACATTTATTGCAGCAGTCAATCCTGTAAAGTATGAACATGCTGAACCTGTTTTTATGGACTGTGATGATTCACTATGTATGGATCCAATAAAATTAAGAAAGTATTTGGAAACAGAGTGCTACTGTGAAAACGGTAAAGTTATGGATAGAGAACTAAACAGACAAATTAAGGCCATTGTCGTTGTACATGTTTTTGGGAATATGGCAGATATGGAATCAATCATGGAGATTGCTGATGAATATCATTTGCCTGTTATTGAGGATGCAACTGAATCAATAGGTACTTATTATATTGATGGAAAATATAAAGGAATGTATGCAGGGACAATTGGCACTATTGGTGTTTATTCTTTCAATGGAAATAAGATCATGACTACTGGTGGAGGAGGAATGGTCATTTCTCAAAGCAGTGAGATATTAGAGAAAGTCAAGTATTTATCTACACAGGCTAAAGATGATACAGTTAATTTTATTCATAATGAAATAGGATTTAATTATCGAATGACAAACCTTCAGGCAGCTGTAGGACTTGCTCAGTTAGAACGACTAGAAGAATTTATTGAAACAAAGAAACGAAACTATTGGCATTATAAAAATGAACTTGATTCAATAGATGGAATACAGATTCTTGATTTTAGAAAGGATATCAGATCAAATTACTGGTTTTATTCATTAATGCTCAGTAATCCTAAAGATAAGCAAAAGATTATTGATGGACTCATGAAAAACAGTATTCAAAGTCGTCCTATATGGGGATTAATTTCTAAACAACTGCCATATGTAAATTCAAAGACATATGATATAGAAAAAGCAGAATACTATTTTGATAGAATTGTTAATATTCCGTGTAGTACAAATCTGTGTGACGAGGATGTAACATATGTAATAGATGTTATTAAGAGATTAGTAGGTGGTTTTAATGGATAGAAATGTGAATGATTATTTAATATCACCAGATACTCTTCTTATAGATGCTATGAAGAAAATTGATATGAATACTAAAGGAATTGTTTATGTATGTCAAGATAAAAGATTAATCGGAGTTATTACAGATGGTGATATTAGAAGATATATTCTTAAAAATGCGTCAATTGAAGGTACTGCAGAAGATATAATGAATTCAAGTCCAAAATTTATTTATTATGGTGAGGATATAAATGCTAATGAATATATGAAAACCCATTTTATTACTTCATTACCAATTTTAGACAAGAATAGGAATATAATTGAAATAAAGTTTTTGGATAAACCAAAAAGTAAAAAAGAATCTCTCAATGTCCCTGTTGTTATTATGGCTGGTGGAAAAGGAACACGACTTTATCCTTATACACAGATATTGCCTAAGCCACTTATACCTATTAATGACAAAACAATAACAGAAATAATTATGGATCATTTTGAAGAGTATGATTGCAAATCATTTATTATGATTGTAAATTATAAAAAAGAATTTATAAAAGCTTTTTTTAAAGAAAATGAACAAGTAAGAGATGTTCATTTTTATGATGAAAATACATTTATGGGAACTGCTGGTGGACTTAAATTATTAAAAAATGAGATGAATAAAACTTTTTTTATGAGTAATTGTGATGTGTTAATCGAAGAAGATTATTCGGAGATATTGAAGTATCATAAAACGCATAAAAATATTATAACAATGGTATGTGCTTTAAAAAAGGAGATATTTCCATATGGAACTATTAAAACTGATGAGAACGGGAATGTATTACAACTTAAGGAAAAACCTAGCTTTGAATTTCTCACAAATACAGGGTTATATGTGATTGAACCTGAATTTTTAGATTTTATACCTGATGATACTTTTATACATATTACAGATGTTATTCAAAAATGTATTGATGAAGGTCTTAATGTAGGTGTATATCCGATTAGAGAAGAATCATGGATGGATATGGGACAATTAGAAGAACTAGAAAAAATGAGAGAACGTATTAATGGAAAATAAAAAACTGTTATTAATTGGTGGTGGAGGACACTGTCTTTCTGTTATAGATTCTCTAGATCGGTCTTTATATAGTGAGATTGCTATTATTGATCCTTATATTAAAATTGGAACAGAAATATTGGGGATTAAAGTTGTAGGTGATGATGAAATGATTTATGAAATGTATAAAAAGGGTTATCATTATGCATTTATAGCCATAGGGAGTATAGGTAATACAATGACAAGAAGGAAATTGTATAAGAAATTATTAGAGATGAACTTTGAGTTTGTAAATATTATTGATCGTTCAGCAACTGTGTCTTCAGATTCGATTTTAGGAAATGGAATTTTTATTGGGAAGAACGCCATCATTAATGTTGGTTCAATAATAGAAGATCAAAGCATTATTAATTCGGGTGCTATTGTTGAACATGAATGTCATATTGGAGAGTTTGCTCATATTGCACCTGGAACTGTTATTTTAGGAAAGTGCAAAATAGGAGATGATACTCATATTGGGGCTAATGCAACAATTCTTCAAGGTGTGCAAATAGGGAGAAATGTTATTATTGGAATGGGAAGTGTAGTTTTACATGATGTGGCAGAGAACGTTCAAAAATATGGAGTTATATAAAATATAAATAACTTTAAGTGAATGAAATTAATTAGGAAAATGATATGGAATAAAAGGGTTTATTTACTAGAAAATTTCATAATAAAGAAGATTATTTGTTCATAGGATAATTTATTCTGAATATCTTAAAGTTAAAAGAAGAAAGGAGTGCAGAAAAAAATGAAAACATATATCATTGCTGAAGCAGGAGTCAACCATAATGGCGATAAAAATTTAGCTTATAAATTGATTGATAAGGCGTGTGAAGCGGGTGTGGATTGCATTAAATTTCAGACGTTTAAAGCAGAAAATCTTGTATCCAAAGGTACTGAATTGGCAGATTATCAGAAAAATAATCTTCATAGTTCTGATACTAAACAAATAGAAATGCTAAAAAAATTAGAACTTTCATATCATGATTTTGCTGAACTAAGAGACTATGCCATAAGTAAAGGACTTGATTTCTGTTCTACAGCCTTTGATAGTGATAGTGTTGAATTTCTTAATACAATTGCTATGCCTTTTTGGAAAATTCCATCAGGAGAAGTTACAAATCTACCTTTGATTATTCAAATAGCTAAATTAAATAAACCAATTATTATGTCTACAGGTATGTGTACCTTAAGTGAAATTCAATTTATTTTGGATCAGATTCGCAAGTATAATAATCAAAATATTATTCTTCTTCATTGTAACACGGAATATCCAACACCATATGAAGATGTGAATCTAAAAGCAATGCTTACTTTAAAAGAAACATTTAATGTAGATGTAGGATATTCAGATCACACATTGGGGATTGAGGTATCACTTGCTGCTGTCGCTTTAGGTGCTAAAGTTATTGAAAAGCACTTTACATTAGATAAATCAATGGATGGTCCTGATCATGTGGCAAGTTTGGATCCTGATGAATTAAAATCAATGGTTGCAGGAATTAGACATATAGAAAAATCACTAGGAGTAAATGAGAAAAAAGTATCTCATTCAGAATTTAAAAATAAAGAAGTTGCACGAAAATCTATAGTTGCTAAAAAAGATATCAAAAAAGGTGAAGTCTTGACTGAAGAGAACTTAACGACCAAAAGACCTGGAACAGGAATATCACCTATGAAATGGTATGATGTATTAGGACAAGTGGCAAAAAGAGATTATCAGAAAGATGAGCTGATTAAATTATGAAAAAAATAGCCATTATCACAGCAACACGAGCAGAATATGGACTTTTCGTTCCTATCATTAGAGAATTTAGAAAACGAGAAAATAATGATTTTCATATTGATCTTATTATTACAGGAACACATTTGTCTAATGAGTATGGACACACAATAGATGAAATAAAAAAAGATGAATTTAGAATTGATTATTTGATAGATATACCAGTAAATAATTTTAAAGCAAAAGATATATCAAATAATATGGCAACTACACTTATAAAATTTACTGAACATTTTGAAAATGAAAAATATGATGCAATTATGGTTTTGGGAGATAGATATGAAATCCTTTCTGTAGCTATAGCAGCAATGAATACCAAAATACCAATATTTCATTTATGTGGTGGTGATACAACTGAAGGTGCAATAGATGAGGGAATTAGACATTCTATCACAAAATTAAGTTATCTCCATTTTGTCTCAAATGAAATAAGTAGAAGAAGAGTTATTCAATTGGGAGAGAATCCATCAAGAGTTTTTAATGTTGGCTCAACCAGTGTTGATAATATTCTTCATACTGATTTATTATCAAAAAGTGATGTTTTGAAATCGATAGGACTTAATGAATGCAGATATGCGTTATGCACATATCATCCAGTGACATTAAATAATGTAGATTTACATAAACTGGTTTATGACTTTCTTGATGTCATAAGAGATTGCAAGGATATAGAGTTCATTGTAACAAAATCAAATTCTGATCTGGGCGGCTCTTTGATTAATCAAATTCTTGATCAGGAACAGAATAAAATTCCAAATTTGCATGTTTACACATCTTTAGGCATGCAAAGATATTTATCATTAATGAAATATAGTGAATTTGTATTAGGTAACTCATCAAGTGGGATTATTGAAACACCATCATTTAAAATACCTACAGTGAATATAGGCGACAGGCAAAAAGGTCGTTTACAATGCGATTCTATCATTAATTGTTTAGATAATAAAAATTCAATCATGCAAGCTGTATCAATTGCTAGAAGTGTAAAAATGAAAGAAAAGTGCAAAGAAATTATTTCACCATATGGTGAGGGAAATGCAGCCATACAAATTGTAGATATATCTATGAGTTTTCTTGAGAAAACTATAGATTTAAAGAAGACATTTTATGATATAAAAGAGGAATTTATAAAGGAGTAAATTTATGAAGAAGATAGCCATTATCCCAGCTCGCTCTGGATCAAAAGGATTGCCTCATAAAAATATACTTAATTTGTATGGGAAACCATTAATTGCATGGACAATTGAAGCAGCAGTTAAAAGCAATCAGTTTGATAAAATTATTGTATCTACAGATTCTAAGCAATATGGAAAAATAAGCGAAGAATATGGCGCAGAAGTTATTTATAGAGATGAGAGCATTTCGAATGATACTGCATCTACGTATGATGTTCTTAAAGATTTGTTTTCTAAAGTAGATGTTTCTTATATTGATTATTTTGTACTACTTCAACCAACATCACCATTTAGAAATGCAGAACATATAAATGAAGCTATTAAATTATATGAAAAAAACTATTACCAATATGATACTTTAGTAAGTGTAACTGAGGCACATAAATCATCAGATTTAATTAAACCTCTTGATAAAGATCGAAGTTTAAAATACTTTAATAATGATTTTTCAAATTATAAGAGGCAACAATATCATGAGTATGAACCTAATGGGGCAATTTACATATCAAAAATCCAATCCTATTTAAAAATCAAACAATTCTTGGGAAGCCAAGGTATAGCTTATATAATGAATGAAGATGATTCAATTGATATAGATGGAAGAAATGATTTTGAATTAGCATATAATGTGATTTCTAGAAAAAACATAATTGATGAAAGAAGAAAAATTGTTAAAGAAAGAATTTTGGAGAAGAAACAATTAGAAATAAGTGTGAAACATCCAATAACTTTAATAGGAAATTCTTTTTTTGATAATTGGAATGTAGAAAAAATATGTAATAAAAAAGTTAATAATTGGGGAATCAAGAATGCAACATCAAAATTATATTTGAAATATTTTTTAAATGATATTTCATTTGATGAATTGGGAGAGTATATATTAGTTATGTTTGGAATTAATGAATTATTATGTGGAAATAGCATAAACGATACAGTTTCCAGTATAAATCATTGTATAGAAAAAATTCGAACATATCATCCTCATAAAATTATTTTTGTGAATATGTTGAATGTTAATGGAAGAATAGATATAGGAAATGAATTAGTAAATGAGTGCAAGCAATGTTTTTCAAAAAGTATTAAAGCAGATAAAATTATTCAAACAGATGATTTAAATGATGAGTTTGGATGGTTAAACAAAGATTATACGGATGACGGATTATATTTGAATGCAAAAGGTTACGATTTTTTATTAAGTATTATAGAAAAAGAGATTTTAAATAATTTATGATAACATACATATACTAATATGTTATAACTTTAAAATTAATATTTCACAAAACTGGCTTTTAAAGTATGCTTGTATCAAGAAAATAAAATCACAACAATAATTCAAGTCAATGTATGGGAAAATTATGAAAAGAATATGTTAAATTATCAAAAAGTATTCATGCATCTAACATGATAAAAAGAATTGTGATAAAATGCTGATGGTGATTAACAATGAAAGAAAAATATATTGAAATCAATTTAAAAAGAAAAGCATTACAGGAATTATTAGAACAAGTGAAACTAAAAAGTACTTCTTTTTCAATTGTCAGATATTACAATGGCTATATGAGTCAAGAAGAGTACAATGATATGCAAAAAAAGTTTATGAATAAAATAGTTTATGAACATGAACAGCGTATATTAGATTATCAGAATAATCTCAATAGATATCGTGATGAATTAAATTCATTATTTCATTTTATAGATGAAAAAGAAGCATTGGATTATTTTGATGAACTTTTTAATCAAGAATTAGAAGTTTATGAAAATTGTCAATATTGCGAATTTGAAAATCAAGAACCCATTGTATCAGATATACCTATAGAATATTTATTAAAAAAAGAATATACAAGAATGACACCAGTCAGTATTGGACCTGTTTTTGAAATGTTTACATTCTCAATGGCTGCTTTTGATGAAGTCATGAGTCATATGAAAAAACTTTTCTCACCTTATAAAGTGTTTGGTGGAGAATTTGAAGATTTATGTTGTTATAATGGTGAAAAAATCATTTTTAAAGTATGTACACATGAAGATTATGCAATTGTCAGTGAAGACATCAATTAAATTTATCGAATTGATTCAAAATTGTTTGACTAAATGGTGTATTTATGGTATTGTGTATGAGCGTATTAAATGATAGCAGTACATGAAGTGTTAGCCAATGCGTTTGTAACGAACGGATGTAGAGTATCTAGCTGCTAATAGAGAAATACTTAGTACAAACACAACCTATCATATTCATGCATGTTATTGTTTTATGCAAAATAAAACAATAGGAGGAAGACATTATGTCACGTTATACTGGACCACAATGGAAAAAATCTAGACGTTTAGGTTTTTCTACATTAGAAACTGGTAAAGAATTATCAAAAAGACCTTATGCTCCTGGTCAACATGGGCAAAAGAGAAAGAAACCAACTGAATATGGATTACAATTAGCTGAAAAGCAAAAAGTAAGACATATGTATGGAGTTAATGAAAAACAATTCCACAACACATTTAAAAGAGCAAGTAAGATGGAAGGAATCACAGGTTATAACTTCTTCTGCTTACTTGAATCAAGATTAGACAACGTTGTTTACAGATTAGGTTTTGCAACAACAAGACGTCAAGCTAGACAATTAGTTAACCATGGACATATTTTATTAAATGGTGTAAAAACTGATATTGCTTCATGTCATGTTAAAGTTGGAGATGTTGTTTCAGTTAAAGAAAAATCTAAATCATTAGAAATTATCAAAACTGCTTTAGCTTCTCAAAATCATGTACCTGGATTTGTAGAAGTTGATGCTGAAAAAATGGAAGGTAAATTCATCAGATTACCTGAAAGAAGCGAATTAAATCAAGAAATCAATGAGTCACTAATCGTAGAATACTACAACAGACTTGGATAAAATTGAATTTAAATTCAAGGTATTTAGTAACTGTTTTCCAGTTATTAGATACCTTTTTTATTTATAAAATAAAGAATCAATAACTCAAATGATCAATAAATAATAAAAAGTTAAAGTATATCGATAGATAAAAAATATGATAAATTAAAAAATTAAAAAATCATTACTTTATATTGCAAAGTAATCCTACGCTTTTTTATCATTTTATGGTACAATAAAAAAGTAAAAAAAGAAAGGATTTTGGAATTATGGATAAAGTTATGGAATTTATTGAAAAAATTGGAACCCGAAACCTGATCTTTGCTGGGATTGGTCTTGCTATAATAATTATTGTTTTCTTGTTTTATCGTGGAATGAGATTAAGAAAATATCGAAAGATGATTGTAGATGTTGAAAATAGGATGAATGCAATCAAATCTTTACCTTTACAATATCGTTTAGGAAGAGTTCATAGCATATCTAAAAATATGCCAGATGTTGTTGAACAATATCAGGAGTATGCTGGAGAATTTGAAAGAATTACTGATTATCAAAAAAATGATTTGGCAGTTTTAGTGAATGAAGTTGATGAACAATTATTTTATGGAAAATTGCGTCAAGTTTCTAAAAAGATGAAACAACTTGATGAGATGTTATATACATATGAAAAAGATTCACAGGCTTTATTAGCGAAAATTGAGACAATTACAGAAATTGAAAATGTTCAAAGAATTGAAATTATTCGTGTAAAAGAAAAATATCGTCAAACAATTGATCGTTTTGAAACAATTCGTTTTAAAGTAGAAGAGTTTGTTCCAAGTCTTTTAGATATTTTTAATGAAGTTGATGATTCGTTTGTAAAATTAGAGGGAATGATGAATAATCAACGATTTGAAGATGCTCAGCAATATACGAAAGAAATTGAAGAAAAAGTTTATTGGATTGACCAGCGTTTAGAAGATTTACCTAATTATATTGCAGTTGTGAGACAATATATTCCAAAGAAAATGAATCATATAGAAACACTTTTAGAAGAAATGTCACAAGATGATTTTTCATTAAATCAGTTAGATGTACAAGGGCGCTTTGAGGTAATCAAAAATACTCTTGAAGAATCTATTGTTCATATTAAAAGATTAGAATTAGAAGATATGGGTGCTGTTTTACAAAATTTAGTAGATAGTATTGATGCTTTGATTCATGATTTAGAAACTGAAAAACAGTCATTTAAAGAGTTTAAAGAAAAATGGGATTCATGTTACACATTGATTACTGATATCTATGATCAATATAAACAGGCGATGATTGATTATAATAGAATTAAAAGTTTATATTTGATTGATGTAGATAATGTTGAAATTGATGAAAAATTTCATGAATTTGATAAGATTCTAAGAGAATCTTATGATTTAGAAGAAGAGATGAAAAAAGGTGATTTTTCATATTCACAAATGATATCAAAGGTTGAAGTTATGCATGATCGTGCAGCAGCACATCAAGATGATTTGAATGCTTTCTTTGCTTTTAGAGATCATCTTTATTTACAAGAACAAAGAGCTATTGATGAGTTGGAAAATATTAATATTGTTTTATTGGAAATTAAATCAGAAATTAAGAATAAGCACTTGCCAATGATTAATGAATCATATAAAGATTATATTCAGGATTCTTATGATAAAGCGGCTCAAATTCAGGCATATCGCATGAATAGACCAGTGGAATTGTCAGAATTATCAAAACGTGTTGATGGCGCAAGAGATGTTATTTATAAACTCTATGATAATGTTCATAATTTAATTGTGACTGCTGAAATGGTAGAAGAGGCAATTGTCTTTGGGAATCGTTTCCGTTCAACTTTCTTAGAAGTGAATACAGAATTAACAAAGGCTGAAGTTTTGTTTAGAAATGGTGAATATACAAAAGCATTATCAACAGCTGTTGATATTATTGAAAAGATTCAGCCTGGATCTTATGAAGAATTAATCAAAAAATCGAGTCAAAAGTCCGAATAAGGACTTTTTTAGTGGCTTTTTAATTATAAAAATGTTATATATACATATATTAGAGTGGAGGGAACATATGATTTATTTAGATTATGTATCAACAACACCTTTAAATCAGGATGTTAATCAAATGTATCAGTCTTTATTGAATGATTATTTTGCAAATGCTGACTCATTGTATTCATTAGGATTACAAACCAGTTCATTAATGGAAAAATCAAGAAGTTTAACGGCACAAATGTTAGGTGTCAAACCGACTGAGATTATTTTTACAAGTGGAGCAAGTGAATCTAATAATACAGCGATTAAAGGATGTGCATTTCAATATCAAAATCGAGGCAAGCATATTATAACCAGTGCGATTGAACATTCTAGTGTTCATAATACGTGTTTACAACTGAGAGATGTTTTTGGTTTTGAAGTTGATTTTATTTCGATTGATCAACAAGGTAGGTTGAATTTACAGGAATTAAAAGAAAAAATGAGACCAGATACAATCCTTGTATCCATTATGTATGTTAATAATGAAATAGGCATTATTAATCCTATCAATGAGATTAGAAAAATAATTTCAGAAAAAAATGCAAGAACGAAATTACATGTGGATATGGTTCAGGCATTAGGTAAAATTCCAATCGATTTATCATTGGTTGATATGGCAAGTTTTTCAGCACATAAGATCTATGGATTAAAAGGAAGTGGAGTTTTATTTAAAAAAGAATCAACATCTTTAGTTCCACTTATTAGTGCTGGACAACAAGAATATGGATTGCGTGGTGGAACATCTAATACTGCAACTCATACAATGTTTGCCAAAACATTGCGTTTAGCATTAGAAAATCAAGGTCAGAAATATCAGTATGTCCAATCATTGAATCGTTATGTTCGACAAGTATTAATGCAAATTGATGATGTTGTTATTAATACGCCAGAACAAAACAGTTCACCTTATATTCTTAATTTTTCATGTGTAGGATATAAACCAGAAGTCATTTTACATGCTTTAGAGGCACAAGAATGTTATGTTTCTACAAAAAGCACATGTTCTTCACATAAAAATGATATATCGAGAACATTAGCAGCAATGCATATGAATGAAGCAGTTGCAAAAAGTGCAATTCGCATCAGTTTTTCTGATTTAACAACACAAAATGAAATAGATGAGTTTTTATTTCATTTACAAACAATATTAAAGACAATTAAAAAGCAGAGGTAAAGAAATGGAATGTAATCATATTTTAGTTCGTTTTGGAGAACTTACAACAAAAGGTAAAAATCGTAAATTATTTATTCGTAAATTATGTCAGAATACAAAAGAAATATTAAAAGACTTTTCTCATCTGAGATATGATCTTTCATTTGATCGTATGTATATTATTTTAAATGGTGAGGATGCAAAGGCTGTCTGTGAAAAGTTAAAGACAGTCTTTGGAATTCACTCTTTTTCTGTCTGTTATCAAGTTGAAAGTGATTTAGAAAAAATTAAAGATGTTTGTTTACAGATTATTGAAAATAATCAAGGTCAAACTTTTAAAATCAATACAAAAAGAAATGATAAAGATTATCCTCTTCATTCACATGATATTAATACAGCGATTGCTGGATATATTTTTCATCATACAACAAAAGATTTAAAAGTTGATGTTCATCATCCTGATATCATGATTAAAGTGGAATTACGTAAAGAGAATACATATGTTATGGATAATGTCATTATGGGTGCTGGAGGTTATCCAGTTGGTATTGGGGGAAAAGCGCTTTTAATGTTATCGGGTGGTATTGATTCTCCAGTCGCTGGATATTTAACAATGAAACGTGGTGTTGATATTGAATGTATTCATTATGCTTCACCGCCATATACAAGTGATTTAGCACGAGAAAAAGTATTGGATCTTGTTGATGTGTTAAGACAATATACACATGGTAAGATAGTTGTTCATATTGTTCCTTTTACTGAACTTCAATTAGCTGTTTATGAACATTGTGAGGAAAGTTATGCTATGACTGTGATGCGTCGTATGATGTATCGCATTGCCCAAGGTGTTGCACAAAAAAATAATTGTTTAGCGATTGTGAATGGTGAAAGTATTGGACAAGTTGCTTCGCAAACATTAGAAAGTATGGCTGTTATTAATAGTGTGATCTCTATGCCTGTTTTGCGTCCAGTTGCTTGTATGGATAAATTAGAAATTATTGATATTGCTAATCAAATAGGAACTTATGATATTTCTATTCGTCCACATGAAGACTGCTGTACAATTTTTACACCAAAGCAACCTGCTACAAAACCAAAAAGCTATAAAGCAGAAGCTTTTGAAGAAAAATGGGACTTTGAAAAGATGGTTCAAGAGTGTATTGATCAGACATCAGATATTGTCATAGATGACAATTATAAAAATTTTGAAAATTTATTTTAAAAAATATGAATAAGATTTCAACTCTAACACAAACTAATTGTGTCAGGAGGTGAAAGTTATGAACTCAAACAATTCAAGTAAAAACAGATTAGTAGTTCCTGGTGCTCAAAATGCAATCGATCAAATGAAATACGAAATCGCTAATGAATTTGGTGTTAACCTTGGACCTGATGCAACTTCACGTGCTAACGGATCTGTTGGTGGTGAAATCACTAAGAGATTAGTTGAAATGGGACAAAGCCAAATCGCAGGTAGACAATCTCAAAATCATTAAGCTTTATAAAAACCCTAGTCATAAAACCTTATGAGTGGGGTTTTTTCATGCAAAAAATTGTTATCGCTTTCAAAATGTTGTTGAGTTTATGTTCTATTTTATGTACAATAATAATATGTATGTAGGAGGAAAAAAAGATATGACAAAAGTTATGGCGGTAAACGCAGGAAGCTCATCATTAAAATTTCAATTATTCAATATGCCAAGTGAAGAAGTGATTACTTCAGGTATTGTTGAAAGAATTGGAATGGATGATGGTATTTTTACGATAAAATATAATGGAGAAAAGAAAACAACAACTTGTCCGATTCCTGATCATCAAGTGGCAGTTGATATGCTACTTAAAGCACTTGTTGAAGAAGGTGTTGTGAAAGAATTAAGTGAAATTAATGCGGTTGGACATCGTATTGTTCATGGTGGTGAATATTTTAGTGATAGTGCGGTTGTTGATGAAAGTGTTGTTGAAAAAGTGGAAGAACTTTGTGAATTAGCCCCTTTGCATAACCCAGCTCATTTGGTTGGATATCGTGCTTTTAAAGAGGCATTACCAGGAGTAGAACATGTTTTTACATTTGATACTGCTTTCCATCAGACATTGGATCAAGAAAGATATTTATATCCATTGCCACTAGAATATTATACTGATTTAAAAGTCAGAAGATATGGAGCACATGGAACAAGTCATAAATATGTTTCTGAACAGGCTATTGAAATGTTAGGGAAACCAAGAGGTTCACGTGTTATTGTTTGTCATCTTGGAAATGGTGCTAGTATTTCAGCTGTTTTAGATGGAAAATGTATTGATACATCAATGGGATTTACTCCATTAGCTGGTGTTATGATGGGAACACGCTGTGGTGATGTTGATCCATCAATTATGCCATATTTATGTAAAAAATTAAACAAAACACCAGATGAAGTCTTAGATATTTACAATAAAAAATCTGGAATGCTAGGAATTTCTGGTATTTCTTCAGATTCTCGAGATATTGAAAATGCTTTGTTTAAAGAAGGCGATGAAAGAGCTTTATTAACTGGTTTATTATATGCCCGTATTGTCTCTAAATATATTGGTGCCTATTATGCAGAACTTGGTGGTTGTGATGCTATTGCATTTACAGCTGGTGTTGGTGAAAATGCAGCTTATTTAAGACGTATTATTATTGATGATGTTTCTAAAGCATTTGGTGTATTCTTAGATGAAGAATTAAATGCTGTCAGAAGTTCAGAAAACAGAGTGATTTCTCATCAATATTCACAAATCAAAGTTATGGTTATTCCAACAAATGAAGAAGTGATGATTGCAAGAGACACAGTGAGATTATTGAAATTATAGAAGAACGCAAGTTCTTCTTTTTGATTTATGAGAAAAAGAGAAGATAACTAAAGATTATAGAGGCTTATTTAGAAATAATTGTTGTTCAAGGTTCATATTAAGGACATTCTATGATATTATATTGATTAGGGTGATAATTATGGATAGGATATTAAAAGTAAGAAAAGAATATGATCAGATTGTTATTTATAGACATGTTAATCCGGATTTAGATGCTTTTGGGTCACAACTAGGAATGTATTGGACTTTAAAAACATTATTTCCACAAAAAAATATTGTTTTAGCGGGGGAGATGGAAAGTGATTTATTAAGACTTTTTCCACCTTTTGAAACAGATCAACTGATCAAAGGCTCAACACTAGGCGTTGTTTTAGACACAGCCAACCGTGAACGCATTGATGGTGATATCACAATCTGTGATAAGATTTTAAAGATAGATCATCATATTGTTGTTGATTCATATGGTGATATTAATATTGAGGATGTTCATGCTTCTTCATGTAGTGAAATTGTTGCATTGCTGATGAAAGAAGGACGAGTTCAAATGCCAGTGAATGCTGCAGCATCTTTGTATTTAGGCATTATTGGTGATAGTAATCGTTTTTTATATAGTTCAACATCTCAAAAAACATTCGAGGCTGCTGCTTATTTATTGGATGCAGGAATTCACATTGATGAGTTGTATCAGGCACTCTATATGCGAAATAAAAGGGATTTAGAAGTGACGAGATTTATTTATAACAATTATCATGAAGATGGTGAAATTGCTTGGTATTATTTGAGTACAGAGGATTTAAAAACATTGCAGATTACGCGTTCACAAGGTTCTAATTATGTGAATACATTAGCCAATTATAAAGAATTTAAAATTTGGATGGCCATTACTCAAAATGATCTAGAAAATAATTATCGTGTCAGCATTCGAAGTCGTGATGTTGCTATTAATGAAATAGCAAATGAGTTTAGAGGTGGCGGACATGCTTTTGCAAGTGGAGCGACGCTTGTATCGTTAGATGAATTAAAAATGTTAGTTGGGAAATTAAAGGAGAAATTAAATGGATAAAATATTTGAAAGATTTTTTGGGAGAGTGACAGAAAATCAACAAGGAGATTTCTTTCGCAATCGGACTCCTCGTAAAGGTGGTTCAATTAAGGCGTTTGTTATTGTTTTGATTTTCTTTTTAGTGGCAGAGTATTTCACATTGTTGCCAGTTAATTTAAGATCACCAGACTTTGTCTTTTTCTTAAGTTTATGTATCATTGTGTTTATTGGTTTAAGAAGTTTATTTAATGCTGCTTTTGATAAAATCAATAAAGTTCTTTTAGGTGTTGCGGCACTTTTGATTGCGTATGTTTTTATTGGACAATTAATCAGTTCGCCTATTTTTCATGCTTCAAGTTATCAAAAACAATTAAATGTTGATAAAGATGCTGATTTTTTTGCAGATAATGAGAAAGTGAATTATCAGTCTATTCCAGTTGTAGATAAAGATAGTGCGGAACGTTTAGGTGATCGTAAGATGGGTGAGATTGTTGACTATGTTTCACAATTTGAAGTTGATGATGAGTATGGTCAAATCAATTATAATGATAAACCTTTTAGAGTGACAACGATTTCTTATAGTGATCTTATTAAATGGTTTACAAATCATGGTGAAGGATTACCTGCTTATATACGTGTAGATATGGTCACTCAGGAAAGTGAAGTTGTTCGATTAAAAGAAGGAATGAAATATTCTCATTCAGATATGTTCTTTAGAAATATTAATCGTCATATTCGTCTTCATTATCCAACAAAAATGGTTGAAAATCCATCATTTGAAATAGATGATGATGGACATCCTTATTGGATTGCACCAACTTATACTTATAAAATTGGATTGTTTGGTGGTAAAGATATTACAGGTGCTATTTTAGTGGATGCAATTAATGGAGAAAGTCAATATTATGATATAGAAAAAGTACCAACATGGGTGGATCGTGTTTATCCTTCAGACTTATTATTAAGTCAATTACAAAATTGGGGAAAATATACAAATGGTTATTTTAATACATTGTTCTCTCAAAAAGGTGTTTTAAAACCAACTGATGGTTACAATTATATCGCATTAAATGATGATGTTTATTTATATACTGGTTTGACATCTGTTTCAAGTGATGCATCTAATGTTGGATTCGCTTTAATCAATATGCGTACAAAAGAGGCTAAATATTATGCAATTAGTGGGGCTGAAGAATTCTCAGCAATGTCATCTGCAGAAGGAAAGGTTCAGAATTTAAAATATACGGCTACATTCCCAATTTTAATTAATGCTGGAGGACAGCCAACATACTTTATGTCTTTAAAAGATAGTGCTGGATTAGTCAAACAATATGCTTTTGTAAGTGTTGAAAATTATCAGATTGTAGCCACTGGTGAGAGTGTTGCTGCGGCTGAAAAAGAGTATTATAAATTATTAAATGATAATGGTAAGGTGAAAGTTGATTTTGATTCTAAGACGATTACTGCTAAAATCACAGCTATTCAAGAAGCAGTTGTCAATGGAAATTCAAATTATTATTTCCAATTAGAAGGTGAAAAGAAAACATTTATTGCACCAATATCTTTAAATAGTCAGTTACCTTTATTAAAGGCTGGACAGTCAGTAACAATTGAATATGTAGATGATGAGTCAACAAGTCAGACTGTATCATCTATTCAAATACAATAATGATGATGGAGGGGAAAAGATGAACGAATTGATGGATCGTTTAAAAATGTATGAACCATTGTTTGGACAATGGAAAGTTGATTTTATTGCAATGAATTATGAAGATATGGCTTGGGTTTATTTGATTGATGATCGTGGTAGTGAAAATGAGTATGCATTGATGAAGGTCAAAACTATTCAGTGTGCTGAAGGTGAAGTTGAAAGAAATGTTTATGATCTGATGATGAAGTATGATGTGATGACATTCCCAGATTTAACAAATTCACCTTATTTGCAAGAGGAACATTATTATATTGAAAATGATAATCAGATTGTTGGCACTGATATATGTTTATTATCTGCTATTTCACAGTTAGAAGATGAAGAAACGCCTTTATTAGAAGAGGATTTATTTCAATTGGCACTGAAATATATGAATGGTAATGAACGTGTTCAAGATGAATATCATGCTTATGAATTATATGAGAAAGCAGCACGCAGCAATCATGCAAAATCTATTTGTTCTTTAGGTTATATGAATGAAGTAGGACTAGGAACACCTATCGATAAAGAAAAAGCAGTAGCTTATTATCATCAGGCAGCTGATCTTGATGATGAAATTGCAGCCTGTAATTATGCGTTTTGCTGTTTTGAAGGAATCGGTTGTGAAGTCAATGATGAACAAGCTTTTGAATATTTTGAAAAAGCAGCAGCAAAAAATCATCCTCGTGCTTTGTTTTATTTAGGAGAATGTTATTGTTTTGGTAGAGGTGTCGATAAAGATGAAATGAAGGCTATGACACATTATAAACAGGCTGCCGATTTAGGTTTTACACAAGCCAAATATAGTGTTGGATATTGCTATGAATATGGTATTGGCGTTCCACAGGATTTAAGTTCTGCTGCTTCTTGGTATCAGGAAGCTGCTAATGAGGGATTAGAAGTCGCACAATTGCAATTAGGTTATTTTTATGAAGCTGGTGAAGGTGTTGAACAAAATCCTGAATTAGCTGTCTATTGGTATCAACAGGCATCTGATCGTAATTATGCTCCTGCTCACTGCTATCTGGCTTATTGTTATGAAATGGGTATTGGTGTTGAAAAAGATTTAGCTAAGGCTAAAGAACTTTATTTACGTAGTGCCAATATGGGTTATCCTCGTGCGATGATGTCATATGGAAAAATGATTGAAGAAGAAAACATGCCATTAGCTATGGAATATTTAAAACGTAGTGCTGATATTGGTTATGTCTATGCAATGTGTAAATACTCTTACTATCTTGAAAATGGAATTGGAGTAGAAAAAAATGAGAGTTTAGCTTTTGATTATTGTCAAAGAGCTGCCGAAATAGGTGACTCAGGAGCCTTGTGTACATTGGGATTCTATTATGAAAATGGAATTGGTTGTGAAAGAGATTTACAAAAAGCATTTGAATATTATCAACAATCAACTGATGCTGGAAGTTTACGTGGTATGACCAATTTAGGTTATTGCTATGAAGTAGGGATTGGAACAGAAATAAATGAAAAGAAAGCCGTTGAAACATATGAACAGGCAGCGGCTCTAGATTATGATGTTGCCTTATGTAATTTGGGTTACTGTTATGAAGTAGGAATTGGTGTTGAAAAAAATCTTCAAAAGGCTAAAGGTTATTATGAGCGTGCAGCCGCACAAAATAATTTACGTGCATTATGTAATTTAGGTTATTTATATGAACAAGGAATTGATGGCGAACCTGATTTTACAAAAGCGAGAGAACTATATGAAGAAGCAGCTCAATATAATTATACACGTGCCCTTTGTAATTTAGGTTATTTATATGATGAAGGTATTGGGGTCGAACGTGATCCTGAAAAGTCTTTTGATTATTATAATAAGGCAGCTGATTTAGGTGATCCTGTTGCGATGTGTACGATTGGTTATTTTTATGAAAATGGACTTGGTTGTCAACAAGATTTGCATAAAGCTATTGAATATTATCAGATGTCTAGTGATGGCGGAAATTTACGTGGAACTACAAATTTAGGTTATTGTTATGAAGCGGGAATTGGAACAGAAGTTGATAAACAAAAGGCTTTTGAAATCTATAAAATGGCAGCGGATAGAGGATATGATGTTGCACAATGTAATTTAGGATATTGCTATGAAACAGGAATTGGTGTTGAAAAAGATATTTTAAAAGCTAAAGAATATTATGAACTTGCTGGAAAACAGAATAATCTTCGTGCGTTATGTAATTTAGGTTATTTATATGAATTAGGAATTGATGGTGCACCAGATTTTATTAAAGCTAAAGAATTATATGAACAAGCTGCACAATTTAACTACACACGTGCATTATGTAATTTGGGATTGTTCTATGAAGAAGGAACGGGTGTTGAAACCAATCCTCAAAAAGCTGTTGAATATTATCAAAAAGCAGCTGACTTGGGTGATGAAGTTGCGCAGTGTAATCTGGGTTATTGTTATGAAAATGGAATTGGTGTCACTGTTGATATGCAACAAGCCAAACATTATTATGAACTAGCAGCTCAGGCACATTATCCTCGTGCCCTTTGTAATTTAGGGTTAATCTATGAATTAGGAAATGCTGGAGAAGTGGATGAGAATAAAGCTTTTACTTATTATCAGGAAGCTGCTCAGGCGCATTATCCACCAGCAATCTGTAATCTGGCTTGTTGTTATGAAGATGGTATTGGTGTTGATATTGATTTGAAAAAGGCTTTACATCTTTATCAGGAAGCCGCTCAAGCTTCTTCGGCACGTGGATATTATAATCTTGGACGTTTTTACGAATATGGAATAGCAGGAGAGCCCGATTATTCTCAAGCAATGGAAAATTATTTAAAATCACATGAGATGGGATATTTAGATGCAACGGTTTCAATTGGTTATATGTATGAAGCTGGTCGAGGTGTTCCACAGGATTATGACAAAGCTGTTGAGTTTTATACAGAAGCTAAAAATGCTGACTTTTCAAGAGGTTATTATGCTTTAGGAAATATGTATAAAGTTGGTCTAGGAGTATCAAAAGACACAGCCCAGGCCATTGAATATTTCCGTATTGCTGCTGATAAAGGACATGTTTCAGCAATGTATAATTTGGCTGTTTTGTATGATTTTGAAGCAGAAGAACAATATCGTGATATGGAAAAGGCGATTGAATACTATCAGCGTGCAGTAGCTCGAGGTCATTGTGGTGCAATGAATAATTTAGGTGTATGCTATAAAGAAGGAGACGGTGTCAAGATTAATTTTGATGAAGCGTTTAAACTGTTTGCTGATGCAGCTAAAGGACATGATGAACATGCTTATCTCAACCTTGCACGTGCTTATACTTATGGTCAAGGGACTGACATTGATTTAACAGCTGCAAAAGAGTGGTGTCAAAAAGCGATTGATTGTGAAATTAATGATGCTGATGAACTCATGAAGGAAATTGAATCAAAATCTCAAAGTAAAAAAGGATTTTCAATTTTTAAAAGAAAAAAACATTAATAAATATAAAAATAGCATTTATTCTCGTTTTGAGATGAAATGCTATTTTTATTTGTTTGATTCCAAAATATTTTTAAGATGATTCAGATGTAAGGACCAATCAAAACGACATAAACATTAATAATAATCATATCAACTATATTTAATTCCCAAATAGAAAGATGTGAAAAGAATTTGTAGACCAATGATGTACTGAGACGAAAGTATAGCCATGACAAAAAAGGCCATAGAAAATAAGTTTTATATTTTTCATGATAACCTCTTTTTTGGTTTGACTGATTTATATCAAAAATGATGAATTCCTAGACTATGATTTTTATCAATGTTTTTTTGACATTGATAAAAGCAAAAAAGAGCAGGGTTGTTCAAAGTCAAATGGATTTTTTGATGATGGTCTGTAATGTTGCTTTTGTTCATGAAATATATTGATAAATATAGGAATTTATTTGTAATTATGATATAATTACAAAATGAATTGAGGTGTATAATCATGAAATCAAAAATATTAGTGGTGGATGATGAAGAACATATTAGAGAACTGATCCGTTTTTATTTAGATAAAGAAGGATTTTCTGTAATGGAAGCTTCTAATGGAGAGGATGCTTTAGAACTCCTTGAAAATGAATATATAGATTTAGCAATCGTTGATATTATGATGCCAGTTATGGATGGTTTTCAATTGGTTGAAGAGATGAAAGAATTTAAAGATATTCCAGTGATTATGTTAACTGCAAAATCACAGTCATCTGATAAATTAAGAGGTTTTTCTTTAGGAATAGATGATTATGTGACAAAGCCTTTTGATCCTGATGAACTTTTAGCGAGAGTCAAAACTATTTTAAAACGTTATAGTATTAATAGTCAAAATATTGTACAGATTAAAGATGTTGTTTTTGATGGAGATAAATATGAAATTCGTTATCATGATGAGACAATTCATTTACCATTAAAACAATTTGAATTGGCTTTTGAATTGGCTAAAAATCCTAATCAGATTTTTACTCGTGAACAGCTGATTGAGAAAATATGGGGAATGGATTATGATGGGTTTGATCGAACAGTTGATGTTCATATTAAACGTATTCGAGAAAATTTAGGACATTTGCCAGGTTTTAAAGTTGTGACAGTGAGAGGTCTAGGATATAAAATTGAGGTTGAACAATGAAATCCATTTATGGAAAATTGATCTTAGGTTTTTTGGCGAGTATTCTTTTTAGTTTTTCAATTGCAGGATATTTTTCATTGCGCAAGAATTCTGATGAACTAGGGCGTTTGACAGTTGAAGAATTAGATAATTCAACAGAATTAATTGCGGATTTTTTAACAATGATTGATAATGAGAATCTCACTAAAGTTTTAAATGGTTATGCGGCAACTTCAGAAGTGAGCTTTTTTATTGAAACACAGGGACATAAAGATGTTTATGGAACTTTATCTGGTCGTCAATTAACAACCAAAGAACATGAATTATTAGAAAAGCATTTAGGAAAGACAATTTCACTACGTGATTCTTCAATGCGAAAATTAGCAAAATCTTTTGAAGTCAATGGCCAACAATATATTGTTTTTGTTCAAAAAGATATTGGTAAAAAAGAAATGGTTTTTGTTGATTCGGCAATGATTGCTGTTTTTTGTATGTTAATTGCAGGAAGTATTACTTTTCTTGTGATAGCGGATATTATTGTTAAACCTATATCTCGCTTAAATAAAGCAACCAATGAATTATCTAAGGGAAATTATCGGGTTCGTGTCAATTATACTGGTAATGATGAAATTGCACGTTTAAATCGCAGTTTTAATCAAATGGCTCAACAGTTAGCCAAACAGGAAGAAACAAGGCAACAGTTTATATCTGATGTTTCGCATGAGTTTCAGACACCTTTAACAGCTATTCAGGGATTTGCAACGATTTTAAAAAATGAAAAACTATCAGATGAACAAAGACAAAAATATGCGGATATTATTTTGTTTCATAGTAAACGTCTTTCTACGCTTTCTAAAAATATGTTACAATTAACGATTTTAGAGGGTGAAGATGTGAAAATAGAAATGAGTGAATTTTCATTAATTGAGCAATTGAATCGTGTGATTGAAACACAGGATAATCTTGCAATGAGTAAGAATATTGAAATTGAATTTAATATTCCTAAAAATGATGTCCGTATTGAAGCAGATGAATCAAGATTAGAACAGGTATGGATTAATCTTGTTAATAATGCGATTAAATATACGAATGACAATGGTGTTGTCACTATTTCAGTGAAGAAAACATCTAAAGAAGTAGAAGTGACAATACAGGATACAGGTGTTGGAATGAGTAAAGAGGCGATTTCTCATATCTTTGAAAGATTCTATCGTCAAGATAAATCAAGAAGTGTGGAAGGAAATGGTTTAGGATTATCAATTGTCAAAAGAATTATTGATTTACATCAAGGAACAATTGATGTAAAGTCAAGAGAAGATGGTGGCAGTCAGTTTATTGTTCGACTTCCTCAAGTGAGATCTTTCCATATTGGTGAAAGATTAATAAAAAAAGATAAAGATAATCATTCTTAAGAAAGGATTTGAATCTATGCATTTAAAAAGGATTGAATTACATGGTTTTAAGTCATTTGCTGATAAATCAGTAATAGAGTTTCAACCAGGGATTACCGGAATTGTTGGACCTAATGGCTGTGGAAAATCAAATATTAGTGATGCAGTGAGATGGGTTTTAGGAGAACAATCGGTAAAATCATTACGTGGTTCTAATATGGCTGATGTTATATTTAATGGCAGTGAAGATCGTAAACCACAGAATGTTGCTGAGGTGACTTTGGTATTTGATAATGAAGATCGTTTTATGAATTTTGATTATAATGAAGTGGAAATTACAAGACGTTTATATCGTCAAAATAATGAAGCTGAATATTTGATTAATAAGGAACCTTGTCGTTTAAAAGATATTCTTGATTTGATAATGGATACAGGGTTAGGGAGAGATTCATTATCGATTATTTCACAAGGAAATATTTCTAGTTTTGCAGATAGTAAGCCTGAAGAAAGACGTGGTATGTTTGAAGAAGCAGCAGGAGTTGCTAAATATAAAAAGCGTAAATTAGAATCGATTCGTAAATTAGAGAGAACGAAAGATAATTTGGATCGTGTTGAAGATATTTGCTTAGAGTTGGAAAAACAAATTGCACCTTTAAAAAGACAAAAAGAAAAAGCTGAAATTTATTTGGATCTTAAGAATCAATTACAATCTATTGAAGTCAGTGTTTTGGTTAAAGAAATTGAAAATTTATCTGCTTCTTTAAAAGAATTAAATACATCTTTGGATTCATTAGATAAAGAAAAGGTGACTATTGAAGGACAAATTCTATTAAATGAACAACAAAATGAAACATTAAAGAAAAAAATGTTTGATCTTGATCAAGAAGTCAATGGACTGCAAGGACAACTTTTAACAGCCATGAATAATGTTAATGAGCTAGAAACACAAAAGGTAGAAATAGATACAAACCGTAAACATATTTTAGAAAATACAGATAAAGAAGATTTACAGGCACGTATTGCCCAAATGAAGGCGATTTTGCAGGATGCTGTTAATGAATATAATGATCGTGTGAAGCGTTATAATGAAACCAAGGAAGAAAAACTTGATTTGGAAGCGGCTCAAGAAAGAAATCGTGCTGAAATGATGAATTTAAGACAAAATATCGAGAATTTAAATTTACAATTACATAATAATCGTAATCGTAGAGAACAATTGGTTGATATTGTTGAAAATAAATCAGGTTATAGTTATGGTGTGCGTTCAGTCATGAAAGCCAAAGAATCATTAAATGGTGTTATTGGGGTACTTGGGGATTTGTTAGAGAGTGCTCCAGAATATGAGACTGCTTTAGCCACAGCATTAGGAAATGCTGTTCAGTTCGTTGTCACAAAAACGGATGAAGATGCTAGAAGAGCCATTCGTTTTCTTAAGGATAATAAATCTGGACGAGCAACATTTTTACCTATTGAGATTATGCGTCCAAGAATCATTAGAGATGAACATTTAATTGTATGTCAGAATTTTAATGGCTATCTAGGCACTATGAGTGATTTTGTAGAATATGATTCAGCAATTGAAAGTGTTGTTTTAAACCAATTGGGGAATATTATTTTAGTGGATACACTAGAACATGCTTCAGCTTTATCACGTGCGACATTTGCAAGATATAAAGTTGTAACATTAGAAGGTGAAGTTGTCAATGTTGGTGGTTCATTGACAGGTGGAAGTTATAAACAGCAATCTTCTAATTTTGCAAGTAAACGTGAATTGGAAATGATTAAAGATGTGATTGTGACCCAAGAAAAAGAGATTTCTGAAAAGAAAGCAAAATTGAATGATTTGGATAATCTTGCTAGGGAAATTTCACACAATTTGCTGCAAAAACAGATGTCTTTTGCAAAATTAGAAGTCGTTGTGACAAATAAGAAGAGTGAACTTCAGGTCGCGAAAAGCGAATATGAAAGTTTAACCAATCGCAGTATTGAATTATCAGAGATTGAAAGCGGTAGTGAAGATAATCAGTTAATTAATGAATTGAATGATGCGAAAAAACGTCGTGATCGTTTAACTGAAAGTATTCAGGCAAAGCGTGAGTTGCGTATGAGTTTTGTTAATCAAAATGATCAGTTAGAAGAAACTTTAAAAGCAGCTCGTTCACATTTGCGTGAAATTCAATCTGATATGACGCAAAAGCAGGTTTTTAAAGCAAAACAAGAAACTGAATTGTCAAATTATTTATTACGTCTTAATGATGAATATAAAATGACTTATGAATTTGCTAAGGATGAATATACAGCTGAGATAAATATGGGTGAAGCCAAAGAAACTGTTCGTCTATTACGTCATAAAATTGATTCATTGGGTAATGTGAACTTACAGGCGATTGATGATTATCAGGAAGTATCAACACGTTATGAAACGTTAAATAATCAAAGAATTGATTTGATTAGTGCTCAGGATAGTATTTTAAAAGCTATTGATGAGATGGATGAAATTATGGTGACACGTTTTAGTGAAACTTTTGAAAAGATTAATAAAGAGTTTAATATTGTTTTTAGAAATTTATTTGGTGGTGGAAAAGCTGAATTAAAATATAGTGATCCTGATAATATTTTAGAAACAGGTATTGATATTGATGTCCAGCCACCAGGAAAAGCAGTACAAAATATTACCCTCTTTTCAGGTGGGGAAAAGGCTTTAATTGCAATATCTTGTCTTTTTGCAATATTAAGAGTACGACCTGTACCAATGTGTATTTTAGATGAAGTAGAAGCGGCTTTGGATGTGGCTAATGTTGAAAGATTCGCTAAATATTTAAGAGAATTTTCAACCCAGACACAGTTCATTGTTGTGACACATCGTGAAGGAACAATGGAAGAATGTGACCTTCTCTATGGTGCAACGATGCAACAAAAAGGTGTTACAAAGCTTGTGAGTGTGAAGTTAAAGGATGCTATTGATTTAGCACAGACTGCATAAGGAGGAAGACAATGGGATTTTTTAATAAGATTAAAGAGGCATTGGTTGGAAATTCAGCAAAACAAAATGAAAAGTATGTTGCTGGATTAGATAAGTCTGGTTCTTCATTATCATCAAAGATTAATGAATTGGCAGCACGTTATCGTGAATTGGATGATGATTATTTTGAGGAATTAGAAAATATTTTGATTATGAGTGATGTTGGTGTTTCAATGGTTATGACAATTATTGATGAAATCAAAAAGGAAGTTCGTTTACAAAATATTAAAGATCCTCAAGCTATTAACGATATTATTATCGATAAAATGTTTGTTATTTATGCCAATGATTCTTATATGACAACAAAAATTAATTATGATGATCAGGATTTGACTGTTATCTTAATGGTTGGTGTGAATGGTGCTGGAAAAACAACAACAATTGCCAAGCTTGCCCATATGATGCTTACTGATGGAAAATCTGTCATGGTTGCGGCTGGTGATACATTTAGAGCAGGAGCTATTGATCAGTTGGCTGTTTGGGCTGATCGTTTAGGAATTGAATGCATTAAAGGAAAAGAGGGTGGCGATCCTTCGTCTGTTGTCTTTGATGCTTTAAATCAAGCCAAAGAAAAAAATGTTGATGTCTTGATTTGTGATACTGCTGGACGTTTACAAAATAAAGTCAATTTGATGAATGAATTAGAAAAGATGAATCGTATTATCAAACGTGTTGTTCCTGCTGGTCCTCAAGAAACATTGCTTGTTATTGATGCAACAACAGGACAAAATGGTGTTTCACAGGCTCAGGAATTCTCTAAGATTACAGATATCACAGGAATCGTTTTAACAAAAATGGATGGAACCGCAAAAGGTGGTATTGTTTTATCAATTAAGGATACTTTAAATATTCCTGTTAAGTTTATTGGTTTGGGTGAAAGTATGGATGATTTACAAGAATTTGATCTTGAACAATATATCTATGGCTTATGCAAGAACTTGATGGAGGAATAGGATGGAATCAAGTTTAGAAAAGAAGCAAAGAGTAAATTTACTGATGGATTGTTATATTGATTTATTAACTGATAAGCAACGTGAATATTTATCTTTGTATTATGAAGAAGATTTATCTTTATCTGAAATTGCTGAAGATTTAGATGTTTCACGTAATGCTGTCTATGATAATTTAAAAAGAGCAGTCACTTCTTTAGAGGATTATGAAAAGAAATTACATTTACTAGAAAAACATATTCAAAGAATGGATTTAATTCAAAGAATTGAAACTGAACAAGCGACTTCTAATGATCAGTTAAATGATTATTTAGAAATGTTAAAGAATATATAGGAGGGTGTATTTATGGCTTTTGAATCTCTTTCAGAAAGATTACAAGAGAGTTTAAAGAAAATCAGGGGACAGGCAACGTTAACTGAAGACAATATGGATGAGATGCTTCGTGAAATTAGATTAGCATTACTTGAAGCGGATGTTAACTTCCAGGTTGTCAAAGAATTTATTGCGAAGACAAAAGAAAAAGCTTTAGGGCAAGATGTTTTAGGATCATTAAAACCTGGTCAGGTTGTTGTAAAGATTGTTCATGATGAATTAGTAGAATTATTAGGAACAAGTGTTAGTGAATTAGATTTATCAAAATCTCCAGCTGTTGTGATGATGGTTGGTTTACAGGGTTCTGGGAAAACAACAACTTCAGGAAAAATTGCAAAATTAATAACAAATAAATATGGTAAAAAACCATTGTTAGTTGCAGCGGATATTTATCGTCCAGCTGCGGTTGACCAATTAAAAACATTAGGACAGCAATTAGATATTCCAGTCTTTGAAAAAGGAACAGATATTAGGGCTGAAGACATTGTTAAAGAAGCAATGGATTATGCTTATGCTAATCATCATGATGTGGTGATTGTCGATACAGCTGGTCGTTTACATATTGATGAACCTTTAATGCAAGAATTACAGAATATTAAAGACATTGTGAATCCAAGTGAAATTCTTTTGGTAGTTGATGCATTAACTGGACAGGATATTGTTAATGTTGCCCAATCATTCAACGAACATTTAGGAATTACAGGGGCAGTTTTAACAAAATTAGATGGTGATTCTCGTGGTGGTGGTGCATTATCTGTGCGTCATATCACACATGTTCCAATTAAATTTATTGGGACTGGTGAAAAACTAGATGCTATTGATTTATTCTATCCAGATCGTATGGCAGATCGTATCTTGGGAATGGGAGATGTTGTTTCTTTAGTTGAAAAAGTTCAGGATGTTTATGACGAAAAGGATACGATGAAAACATTCCAAAAGATGCAACAAGGAACTTTTGGACTAGATGATATGCTTGATCAGATGCATCAAATGCGTAAATTAGGACCTTTATCAGGTATCTTAAAAATGATTCCAGGAATGCCTAAAATGCCTGAAATTAATGATGATGATACAGATAAAAAATTAAAAATGACAGAATCAATTATTTATTCAATGACAAAAGAAGAACGTCGTCATCCTGATATATTAAATGCAAAACGTAAAGAAAGAATTGCTAAAGGATGCGGACGTAGTGTTGCTGATATTAATCGTTTATTGAAACAATTTGAACAGTCACGATTAATGATGAAACAAATGGGTAATTTAGATCCAGTAACAGGTATGCCAACACAAAAACCTAAGCACAATATGGTAATCAATCCAAATCGTAAAAAAGAAAGACATAAGAAGAAAAAGAAAAGATAATTGTTATCAGTTTTTCCTAGCTAAAAAGATGTTATAATGTGATCAGGAGGTCATATTATGAAAGAAACATTTTTGAAAGTGGTCTGCTGGGTTCTACTGGCTTTGTTTTGCTTTTATATCTATTGGTTTGTTATTGTAAAAACTGAAATGTTTTTATTTCAAACACAAATAGATTCAATTGATGAACTACGGACATTCATTTTAGCAGGAGTATTAGACTTAACAATGATTATTGTTATTTATGGTGAAAAAATAAGGAGAGATTTAAAAACAAAATAAATCTTTCTTTTTTTCTTTAGAAACTCTTTATAAAAGATAAGATATTCTTATTACTTCTTTATTTTAAAATAAAGATAAGGAAGTGAAAGAAATGAAAAAGTTATGGATAATCATGATCTTGATTTGTTGTGTTGCAACAGGATTAACAATAACAAGTCAGTTTTTGATAAGAGATATTGATGGTAAGGCATTTATTTATGATCGTTTAGATATTTTAGCAGTTGGTGATAGTAATCTTTATAGTGCTTTTTCACCTCAACTGTATTATCAGCTTTATCAAAAGAAAAGCTATGTGATGGCAACTGCGAATCAATCCATTGATAAGACATATCAATATTTATCTGAATTTTTACTACACACCCATCCACAGATTATTTTGTTTGAAACGAATCCATTATATAGTTCTCACAATCCAACTCAAAGTCAAGAAACATCATTGAATTTATTATCGACTGATAATCATGTTCAACAAATGTATACCAAGAAAAAACGAAAAGATTATTTAGATGAATATGGATTTTATGAAAGTCGTCAAATCATACCAGGTCTATATTTTAATCATATGAAAAAAACATCAGAAATGTTTGTAATACCAGAAATAACCAAAATGTATTTTGAAAAAATTGTTGACATATGTCAACAATATCATATTCAACTCATATTGCTATCTGTTCCTTCAGCTATTGATTGGTCAATGGCAAAGCATAATTATGTTGCTTTTTTAGCTCAAAATAAAAATTTACCATATATTGATCTCAATCTTTCTAAGCAAGTGCATATCAATTGGTTGTTTGACTCTAGAGATGGAGGTATTCATCTCAATAACAATGGTGCAATCAAAGTGACTCGCCTGTTAGGTCAAATATTAGAAAAATAAAGTGTTAAGTAAAAACACTTGACAGATATAAAATTTATGGTATGATATGAAAGCAAACTAAAAAAACGGAGGTAATCGTATGGCTGTAAAAATTAGATTAAAAAGAATGGGTGCTAAAAAATCACCATTTTATAGAATTGTAGCTGCAGATTCAAGAATGCCTAGAGATGGACGTTTCATTGAACAATTAGGAACATATGATCCTAGACAAAATCCTGCAGTTGTAACAATTAAGGAAGAAGAAGTTTTAGCATGGTTAAATAAAGGTGCTCAACCTTCTGATACTGTGAGAAACTTATTAAGCCAAAAAGGAATTATGAAAAAATTCGCTGAAGCTAAAGATGCTGCTAAAGCTAAGAAATAAAGCTGGTGATTAAAGTGGATTATGTAAAAACTTTGCATGATATTGCTAGTGAATTGGTCAGTGACAAGAATAAATTAGAAGTAAGACAGATGCCATCTTTAGAAGATGATACAATTGTTTTATATGTTTATGCGGCACATGATGATATTGCTAAGCTTATTGGCAGAAAAGGTATGATGGCTAATTCTATTCGTCAATTAATGTCTGTAAGTGGACGTTTACATGATAAGAAATTAGATATCAAATTTGAATCTTATGGAGAATAGATGTGATATCACATCTATTTTTTTTAAAGGAGAAAATATGGAACAAGTCATTATTGGAAAAATTGTAAATACACATGGAATTAAAGGTGAATTGAAAGTCAAATCTTCAACTGATTTTGTTGAGGAAAGATTTGCAAAAGGACAACATGTTTTGATTGATGATCATGGTCAGATGGTTGATATGATTGTAGCGACACACCGTTTTCATAAAGGACATGTCTTGGTTAGTTTTCAAGGTTTTCAAGATATTAATTTGGTTGAAAAGTATAAGGGATGTACAATGTATGCTCAAAAAGATATCAATCTCCTTGATGAAGGCGAATATTATATTGGAGATTTAATTGGTTGTGAAGTTTATAACCAAAATGAATGGATTGGTAAAGTGACAGATGTTCAATTATATGATCATCATGATATTTTGGTTGTTGAAGGAAATCAGAAAATTTTGATTCCTTATGTAGATGCTTTTGTTGAACATGAAAATATTGAAGAAAAACGAATTGATGTTCATTTGATTGAGGGTTTTTATGATGAAAATTGATATTCTCTCATTATTTCCAGAAATGTTTGAGGGATTTTTAAAGACTTCTATTATTAAAAGAGCAATTGATGGAGAAGTTGTCGATGTAAAGGTTCATGATTTTCGTGAATTTGCTGATAATAAACATAAAAAGGTTGATGACTATCCATACGGTGGTGGACAGGGAATGGTTTTAATGTGTCAACCGATTATTGATTGTTTAAAAACACTTGTCACACCAGATTCCTTAGTCATTTTAATGTCACCTCAGGGACAGACACTCAAGCAGCAGATGAGTCAAAAGTTATCTCAATATCAGCACTTGATTTTTATCTGTGGACATTATGAAGGTTTTGATGAGAGAATAAGAGATTATGTAGATATTGAACTATCAATTGGTGATTATGTCTTAACTGGTGGTGAATTAGCAAGCATGGTTGTGTGCGATTCAGTAATTCGATTGTTAGAAGGGGCTATTAGAGAAGCATCACATGCTGATGATTCTTTTAGTGATGGACTTTTAGAATATCCGCAATATACACGTCCTTATGAATACGATGGAAATGTCGTTCCTGAGGTTCTCATGAGTGGTCATCATGAGAATATTCGAAAATGGCGATTAAAGCAATCCATACTGAAAACATATCATAAAAGACCTGATTTGCTTGAAGAACGACAGATGAGTGAAGAAGAATTAGAAATTTTACATGAAATTCAAAAAAACAATTGATTTTTTTAATAAAAAATGATAGACTAACTAAGTCTTTGGACGCAGAAGCTCCGCTGGTTATTAAACGTATGAACTTCGTAGACTAAATTTTGTGAAGGAGGAAGTCATATTATGAATATGCAATTAGTACAAGAAATTACTAAGAAACAATTAAGAAAAGATGTTCCTGATTTTAAAGCTGGGGATACAGTTAAAGTTTATGTTAAAATTCAAGAGGGAGATAAAACACGTATTCAGTTATTTGAAGGTGTTTGTATTGCTAGAAAAGGTGGAGGAATTTCTGAAACTTTTACTGTTAGAAAGATTTCTTACCAAGTTGGTGTAGAAAGAACTTTCCCAATTCATTCTCCAATTATTGATAGAATTGAAGTTGCTAAAATCGGTAAAGTTCGTAGAGCTAAATTACATTACTTACGTGGATTATCTGGTAAAGCTGCAAGAATTAAAGAAATTCGTAAATAGGAAGTATGGGAATTCCCATACTTTTTTTCTAGTTTTTTATGACTGATGAAGGTATAATAGAAAAAGGTGATAATATGAGTGAAAAGAATAAGAAGTGGCTATATTCATTACTGGAAATGTTAGCTGTTATCGTTATAACAATAGGGATTTTTAAATTTGTGGTCATTCCAGTGAGAATTGATGGTATTTCAATGGAAAATACTTTACATGATAAAAGTATAGCTATGATTAATGCAATTGGAGTCAAAGAAGAAAATATTCATCGATTTGATATTGTTGTGATTTATAGTGAAACTTTAAAAGAAAAAATCATTAAAAGAGTTATTGGGATGCCAGGAGATACAATTGAATTTAAAGATGATATTTTATATGTGAATAATCAAGAAACACCACAGGATTTTTTAGATAAAGATTTCGTTGAAGAATCAAAAATAACATATAATGCAAAAAACTTTACTGATGATTTTAAAGTGACAGTCAATGAAGGAGAGTATTTTGTAATGGGGGATAATCGTTTAAGATCAACTGATTCAAGAGATTTGGGTGCTTTTACAATTGATGATATTATTGGTATGAAAGGACTTGTTATCTTTCCTTTTGATGATGTTCAATGGATAAAATAGGAGGAATATATGGCACAAATTCAATGGTTTCCTGGCCATATGGCCAAGGCAAAAAGACAAATTAGTGAAAGAATGAAAGTGATTGATATTGTGATTGAATTGGTGGATGCTAGAGCCCCTTATTCATCAAAAAATCCAATGATCAATGAAATTGTTAAAAATAAACCTCGTCTTATTGTTTTAACAAAGAAAGATATGGCTGATGAACAAATAACTGCTAAGTGGGTTCGTTATTATGAATCGTTAGGTTATCAGTCAATGAGTGTGAATTTAAAGAATTTTAATGAGTATCAAAAGATTATTGAAAAATGTCGTAAGGTATTAAAGCCTAAAATGGAAAAAGAATTATCAAGAGGTTTAAAACCACGAGCAATACGCGCGATGGTATTAGGTATTCCTAATGTTGGAAAATCAACATTTATTAATAAATTAGCCAATCGTAAAGCAACAGTCACTGGTAATAGACCTGGAGTGACGAAAGCACAACAGATGATTAAGGTTGATAAAGATTTTGAATTGTTTGATACACCGGGGGTCTTATGGCCAAAATTTGATAATGAACAAGTTGCAAAAAACATTGCTTTATTAGGATCAATTAAACAAACGATTTTACCTTTAGATGATTTGTTTATTGAAGCAATGAAGTATTTAACGATCCATTATCCCGAAGTATTAAAACAGCGTTATCAGTTAGAAATTGATTTGGATCATCCTGACTGGTTATTAGAAACTTTTGATCATATTGCGCAATTACGTAAAATTAAGCCATTAAAGGGTGAAACGGATTATGATCGTGTAATGGCATTGTTTTTTAGTGAAATCAATGATGGAAGTATTGGCAGAATCACTTGGGAGGAGCCAGCATGTGTAAACGATTAGAGTATGAACAATCAGCATATGCTTTAGGAAAAAAGTATGTCATCGGTTTGGATGAGGCTGGTCGTGGACCAATGGCAGGACCTTTGGTTGTTGGGGCAGTTATTTTTGAAAAAGGGTATTATAATGATATGATTAATGATTCAAAACAACTGTCAGAAAAAAAACGAGATATTTTATATGATATCATTATTCGTGATGCTTTGGCATATCAGATTGAAATTATAGATGTTGAAGAAGTTGATCGTCTCAATGTTTATCAGGCAAGTAAAAAAGGAATGCTTGATGCGATTAAACATATCAGTATTCATCCTGACTATGCTTTAAGTGATGCTATGCCTTTAGGTGATGCGATTGAACATCAGGCTATTGTTAAAGGTGATAGTTTGTCTTTAAGTATTGGGGCAGCAAGTATTTTAGCAAAAGTGACACGTGATCGTATTATGAAAGAATATGATTTGATATATCCTGAATATGGTTTTGCTAAGCATAAGGGGTATCCAACGAAACAACATAAAGAAGCATTGAAAACATATGGTGTTACACCAATTCATCGTCGTTCTTTTCAACCTGTTATTGATGTTTTAAATGAACAATTGGTACTTGAACTTTAAAATTATACATTTTTGTATAATTTTTTTTATTTTTTTAAAAATAAAAAAAGAAAAATGGGATTTTTTTGTGTATATAAGAAGTAGGAGGATTATTATATGGAAGAATTAGTATTATATTTTTCGTTAAAGTATGCAGGTGATTTTCAAAGTATTTACAATGCGTTATTAAAAAAGGAAGAGGTTGATGAAGTTCAAAAATATGACCTAAAAAAGCAGTTGAAATGTCAATATACAACGATTTTTAGTGACGATTATCCGGAAGCTTTGAAACAGATTAACTGTCCACCGTTTGTCTTATATTATTATGGTAATTTGGCATTGGTGAAAGAAAAACTTATGGGTGTTGTTGGTATGCGTGAAATGAGCGATTATGGGAAAAGGGCAACTCAGTATTTTGTATCTGGATTAGTCAATCATGATTATGTTATTGTAAGTGGGATGGCTCGAGGTGTTGATACAGTTGCACACCATACAGCTATGAATAAAGGTGGAAAAACAATTGCAGTATTAGGAACAGGGATAGAATATTGTTATCCTAAAGAGAATAGATTATTGTATGATGAACTCAAGAAATCTCATCTTGTCATGAGTGAATATCCGTTTTTGACATCACCCCAGAAAAGATTGTTTCCGTTTCGTAATCGGATTATTGCTGGACTTAGTGAAAAGGTGATGATTACTGAAGCAAGACAAAAAAGTGGGACAATGATTACAGCTGGTTATGCTTTAGAACAAGGAAAAGATATTTATTGTGTGCCAGGCAGATTTGATGACTTTGATGGCTGTAATGAGTTGATTAAACAAGGGGCAAAGTTAGTGACAAATGTGCAGGATATTATAGAAGATGAAGATTTTGGTTGACAAAATTCAAAAAAGACCTAATAATAGAAAAAACACAGGAGGTAAAATGATGGGTAAGAATTTAGTGATTGTCGAATCACCTTCAAAATCCAAAACGATTGAAAAATATTTGGGTGCTGATTATGAGGTGACTTCTTCAAAAGGACATATTAGAGACTTGGCCACAACCGGAAAAGGTGGTTTAGGTGTAGATATAGAAGATAGTTTTAAACCAAACTATGTCATAAATAAAGAGAAAAAAGATGTTGTTAAAGAATTAAAAAAATGTGTAAAAGATGCTGATTATGTTTATTTAGCAACTGACCCTGACCGTGAAGGAGAAGCTATTTCATGGCATTTGGCTGAAGTGCTAGGGTTGGATCAGACTTTAACAAATCGTGTGGTTTTTAATGAGGTTACACGTGATGCTGTTATTGATGCATTAAATCATCCGCGTACGATTGATCAAAATCTTGTGAAATCACAAGAGACACGTCGAGTTTTAGATAGAATTATTGGATTTAAGCTTTCTAAATTATTACAAAAGAAAATTAAATCAAAATCAGCAGGTCGTGTTCAATCAGTTGCTTTGCGATTGATTTGTGAAAGAGAAAAAGAAATTGAAGCATTTATTCCTGAAGAATACTGGCGTGTAAAAGCGATGTTTGAAAAAGATGATATTTCTTTTGAAGCAGAGCTGGCTAAATATCAGAATAAAAAAATTGAATTGAAAAATGCTGAAGAGACACAACATGTTTATGAATCTTTAAATAAAGAATTTATTGTCTCAGATGTGAAAAAGACACAAAAGAAACGTGCGTCTAAGCCACCGTTCATTACTTCAACTTTACAGCAGGAAGCTTCTTCTAAATTGAATTTTAAAGCAAAAAGAACAATGATGATTGCTCAAAAGTTATATGAAGGTATTGACATTGGAGAAGAAACCGTTGGGTTAATTACTTATATGAGAACGGATTCTATTCGTTTGTCTGATACATTTATTGATGAAGCTAAACATTATATTCAAGAAAAATATGGCAAAGATTATGTTGGAAGTGTGAAAGTTTCTAAGAAAAAAGAAAATGTCCAGGATGCACATGAAGGAATTCGTCCAACGAGTGTTATGCGTACTCCTGAAAGTATGAAAGAATATTTAACAGCTGATGAATTGAAACTTTATTCACTGATTTATGCCAGAGCTGTTGCTTCATTAATGGCACCAGCAAAATTAAATGCAACAACTGTCGCTTTAGATAATAATGGTTATGAATTCAAAGCCAGTGGTTCGGTTATTGCTTTTGATGGATATTTAAGAGTTTATAGTGCTTATGAAAAACAAACAGATGAATTTTTACCTGAAGTCAATGTATCAGAAGCGCTCTTAAGTCAAGATATTCAAAAATCTCAGCACTTTACAAAACCACCAGCAAGATATACAGAAGCAAAATTGATTAGAGAATTAGAAGAATTAGGTATTGGACGACCAAGTACTTATGCAAGTATTCTTGATACAATCGTCACAAGACAATATGTAGAAATGGCTGATAAGGCATTTAAACCAACCGATTCAGGAATTCTTACAAATGATAAACTGGTTGAATTCTTTGATAGTATTATTAATGTTGAATACACTGCGCAAATGGAAAAAGAGTTAGATGAAATTGCTGAAGGTGAAGATGATTATGTTCATGCTTTAACAACTTTTGAAGATAAGTTTGAACCTTTATTAGAAAATGCATATGATAAAATGGAACAAATTCAGCCTGAAAAAACGGGTGAGCAATGTCCAGAATGTGGTGGAGATTTGGTTATTCGTAAAGGAAGATATGGAACATTTGTAGCATGTTCAAATTATCCAACTTGTAAATACATTAAAAAGGATCCTGAAGAAGTTGAATATACTGGGGAAACATGTCCAAAATGTGGTAGTCCAATGATCTTTAAAAAAGGTCGTTATGGTAAATTTGAGGCATGTTCAAATTATCCAGAATGTAAATATATCAAGAATGAAAAGAAAAAAGCTGAACCAGTGATGACTGATGAAGTTTGTCCAAATTGTGGTAGTCCAATAGTCATTAAAAAAGGGCGTTTTGGTGAATTTAAAGCTTGTTCTGCATATCCAAAGTGTAAAACAATTATTAAGTAGAAAAGCCCCTGATGGGGCTTTCTTAATGGAGGAGATAAAAGAAATGGAAAAAGTAAATGTTATAGGTGCAGGGTTGGCAGGAGTAGAAGCAACCTATCAATTGGTTCGTCAAGGGATTCCAGTGCGTTTATATGAAATGAGACCAGTTAAAACAACGGATGCACACAAGACAGATTATTTTGCTGAACTGGTTTGTTCCAATTCATTAAGAGCTGATGGATTAAATAATGCTGTTGGGGTTTTAAAAGAAGAAATGCAAATGAATGAGAGTGTCATTATGAAATTTGCAAGATTACATCAAGTTCCTTCTGGAGGATCATTAGCAGTTGATCGTATTGGGTTTTCAAAAGCCGTTACGGAATTTATTTCTTCTCATCCATTAGTTGAAGTGGTGCATCAGGAAGTGACTGATATTCCTCAAGGACCAACAATTATTGCGTCAGGACCACTGACAAGTGAACCATTATCACAAGCTATTAAAGATTTGTTGCAGGAAGATTATTTTTATTTTTATGATGCAGCTGCTCCTATTATTACAAAAGAGAGTATTAATTTTGATATTGCTTATTTTAAATCAAGATATGATAAAGGCAATGCTGAATATATCAATTGTCCTATGGATGAAGAACAGTTTGATCGTTTTTATGAAGCTTTAATCAATGCTGAGGTTGTCAAGCCTAAAGAACATGAAGAAAAGTTTTTTGAAGGATGTATGCCTTTTGAGGAAATCGCAAGGCGTGGTAAACAAACATTATTGTTTGGGCCAATGAAACCAGTTGGATTAGAAAAAGATGGTGGAAAACGTTCACATGCAGTTGTTCAATTACGTCAAGATAATGCAGTTGGAACACTTTATAATATCGTAGGCTTTCAGACACATTTAAAATGGGGAGAACAAGAACGTATTATCCATATGATTCCTGGATTGGAAAATGCACATATTGTTCGTTATGGAGTCATGCATCGTAATAGTTTTATTTGTTCACCACGTTATTTAAAACCTACATATCAGTTTGTAGGACGTGAAGATTTGTTCTTTGCCGGACAAATGACTGGAGTTGAAGGATATGTAGAATCGGCTCAAAGTGGAATGGTTGCTGGGATGAATATGGCACGTTATCTTTTGCAAAAAGATCTGTTGGTTTTTCCACGTGAAACCGTTATGGGGGCTTTGGCTTATTATATTACCCATGGCAGTGAAACAGATTTTCAGCCAATGAAAGCCAATTTTGGTATTTTACCAGATTTTCCTACTCGTATTAAGAAAAAGGAAAGAAAACAGGCTTATGCAACACGTGCGATTGAAGTGATGAAGGAATTTATCAACAATGAATAAATTCCAAAAAGATATTCATGATTATCTTGATTATTTGAAATATCAAAAAAATTATTCCCCTTTAACAATTGACGGGTATCAAAGAGATATTGAACAATTTACAGTTTATTTAATCGAACAAAATATCAATAGTTTTGGTGATGTTGAGTATGCTTTTTTAAGAGGTTACTTGACGAAACTTCATCAAGAAAATCTATCAGCCAAAACAATTAATCATAAAATGAGTAGTCTTCGAGGGTTTTATCGTTATCTTTTAAATCAGGAACTAATTGTAGATAATCCATTTTTGCTTGTTGATTCTTTAAAAGAGCCACAAAGAAATCCTGATTTCCTTTATATTGATGAAATGATTGCATTATTAGATAGTATTGAAATCAATACATCATTGGGACGACGTAATAAAGCGATGCTAGAATTAATGTATGCATCAGGTTTAAGATGTAGTGAAGTTGTTGAATTAACAATTCCGCAAATTGATTTTTCTAGACAGCTTCTCCTTATTCATGGAAAAGGCAATAAAGATCGCTATGTGCCTTTTCATGATTATGCTGCTCAGTGGTTAAAAGATTATATGTCTGAAGATCGTAAGGAATTGATGGCTAAAAAACACCAAGAGCACTCATATGTGTTTGTCAATAAATTGGGTGGAAAGATGACAAACCGTGGTGTTGAGGATATTGTCAATCGAGTCATGCAGCATTTTGATGCCACTAAAAAAATTCATCCTCATACCTTTCGTCATTCTTTTGCAACGCATCTTTTACAACAAGGTATTGATATTAGAGTTGTGCAAGAATTATTAGGACATACCAATCTTTCAACAACCCAAGTTTATACACATATTACAAATCAGCATTTAAAAGAAGTTTATGATCATGCTCATCCAAGGAACAAATAAAAAGCGAAAGGTTTTATCTGTTTGAATAAATTTGAAAAAAATATTGACGTATTCAGTTGAAAATGCTAATATACTAATGTTGTAGACCTCTAGCTACAACCGCGCATAAGAGGTATTAAAGCAATGCTGCCTTGGTTGGCGAGTCTGAGAACATTACAAAAGAAGGAGGTACATCATGTACGCAATTATTGAAACTGGTGGAAAACAATTAAAAGTAGAAGTTGGAGATACTATTTTTGTAGAAAAATTAGATGTTGCTGAAGGAGAAACAGTTGTTTTGGATAAAGTTTTATTCATTGGTGATAAAACAAATAAAATTGGTAACCCATATATCAAGGGTGCAACTGTCACAGCAAAAGTAGAAAAACAAGGGAAAGAAAAGAAAGTTGTTATCTACAAATATAACCCTAAGAAACATTATCATAAGAAACAAGGTCATAGACAGCCTTATACAAAATTAGTTATTGAAGATATCAAAAAAACAGCTAGAAAAGCTGCTGCTAAAAAAGAAGAAACAGTTGAAGCAGCTGCAGAATAATGATTCAGGTTGTTATTAAAGAAAATCATCAACAAATCTTAGATATCAAGATTTCCGGTCATGCCAATAGTGATGAGAGAGGTAAAGATTTAGTTTGTGCAGGAGTGACAATATCTTGTGTAGGTGTTGCTAATGCATTAGTCAAGAATCATTTTCTTGATCAGCAGATGGGAAGTATTGATATTCAAAAGGGATTTGCACATATTGAGGTAAATCAAAGTGATAGCGTTGTCCAGGTGATACTAGAGACATTTGTGACAATTCTTGAGACGATTGAAGACACTCAATCAAAATATATAAAGATTACAAAGATGGAGGTATGAAACCATGATGTTTAAATTATTGGATTTACAATTATTCGCTTCTAAAAAGGGAGTTGGGTCAACAAAGAATGGTCGTGATTCTCACTCAAAAAGATTAGGGGCTAAATTATCTGATGGACAATTCTGTACAGCAGGTTCAATCATTTACAGACAAAGAGGAACGAAAATTCATCCTGGTGTAAATGTTGGTAAAGGTGGAGATGACACATTATTTGCAAAAGTAGATGGTGTTGTTAAATTCGAAAGAGACGGAAGAACAAGAAAGAAAGTTTCTGTTTACCCAGTAGCTTAATGGGGAACCCCTTAAATGGGGTTCTTTTTTTGAAAAAATAGGAAAGAAGGTGAAAGAATGAAGTTTATAGATAAAGTCAATATATATGTAGAAGCTGGAAAAGGTGGCGATGGAGTTGTTGCGTTTAGACGTGAAGCTTATGTTCCTAAAGGTGGTCCAGCTGGTGGCGATGGTGGTAAAGGTGGAAGTGTTATTTTTGAAGCAACAACATCTTTATCAACTTTGTTAGATTTTAGATATCGTCGTGAATATATATCTAAAAATGGTGGTCAGGGAATGGCTAAGAAAATGCATGGGGCTGATGCCAATGATATGATTTTACAAGTTCCTGTTGGGACAGTGATTTATGATCAAGATACTGGTAAGATTTTAGCAGATTTAACTCACGATAAACAACGTGCAGTGATTGCTAAAGGGGGACGTGGTGGACGTGGAAATGCCCGTTTTGCGACTAGTCGTAATCCAGCTCCTACAATTTGTGAACGTGGGGAACCAGGTGAAAAACATAATTTGGTTTGTGAGTTGAAATTATTAGCTGATGTTGGGTTAGTCGGTTTTCCATCAGTAGGAAAGTCAACATTTCTTTCAGTTGTAACACGTGCCAAACCAGAAATTGCAGATTATCATTTTACGACAATTGTTCCTAATTTAGGTGTGGTTCAGGCAAAGGATGGACGTTCATTTGTTATGGCTGATTTACCTGGATTAATTGAAGGTGCAAGTCAGGGAAAAGGTTTAGGTCACCAATTTTTAAGACATATTGAAAGATGTCGAGTGATTGTTCATGTCATTGATATGGGTGGCAGTGAAGGTCGTGATCCTTATGAAGACTATTTAGCTATTAATAAGGAATTAGGTGAATATAAATACCGTTTACTAGAAAGACCACAGATTATTATTGCTAATAAGATGGATGAACCAAATGCTGATGAAAATTTAAAAGTCTTTAAAGAAAAAATTGGTAATGATATTCCGGTTTTTCCAGTTATTGCTTTAATTCAAGAAGGTGTTGATATGCCATTATATGCCATTGCTGATTTATTAGATAAAACACCATCATTTACAAGTGAAGAGGAAGAAATGGAAAATAGTGTTCTTTATACTTATGAGGGTGATGATGAAATTGGTTTCGAAATTCAAAACGAAGGTAATGGAAATTGGCATGTAACAGGTGCAAAAGTAGAAAGAATTGTTCAAATGTCATCGCTTGGTAGTGATGATGGGGTCAAACGTTTTGCTCAAAAAATGCGTAATATTGGATTGGATGATGCTTTACGTGTAGCTGGAGTTCAACCTGGCGATACAGTTTCAATTCTTGATTTTGAGTTTGAATTCTACGAATAATGAATAGGGGGATAATATGTTAGGAACGATAGTCAATACTGGAACTGTTCTTTTGGGAAGTCTTATTGGATTGTTTTTAAATCAGGGAATTCCTGAAAGAATTGCTAATCAAATGATGAAAGCACTTGGCTTGTGTACAATTTTTATTGGTGTTCAAGGAGCTTTTAAAGGTGAAAATACTTTAATTATGATTGTTTCGATGGTCATTGGTGTCGTTATTGGTGAAGGCATTGATATTGATAAAAGAGTTACAAATACAGTGAATCGTTTAGAAGAGAAGTTTGTGAAAAAACAAGATCAAAAACATTCTATTTCTGAAGGATTGATTACATCAAGTTTATTGTTCTGTGTTGGTTCAATGACAATTGTTGGCTGTTTAAATGCTGGATTGCTTAATGATAATACGATGCTTTATACAAAGGCAACATTGGATTTTTGTTCATCTATGATTTTTGCCTCAACGCTTGGAATTGGTGTGATATTGGCTGCGGGTGTAGTTTTGATTTATCAGGGTGGATTGACTTTGCTGGCATCTTTAGCTGCACCACTTTTAACAACTGCAGTCATTAATGAAATGACTTGTGTTGGTTCTTTGGTTATTATAGCAACTGGACTTAATTTGTTAGGGGTAACGAAAATCAAATTAATGAATTATATTCCAGCTATGTTTCTACCTATTATTCTTTGTTTATTTATGTAAAAAATGAGAAATTTATTCTCATTTTTTAATTTATGTACATTTCTATGTTATAATAGTGACAATGTTATGAAATAGGAGTAAAGATATGTATAGTTATATAAAAGGTGTTATTGTAGATATGGCAAGAGATCATATTGTTATTGATAATCAGGGGATTGGTTATTTGATTTATGTTTCAAATCCCTATCAGTTTACAAAGGGCAAAGAAACATTGGTTTATGTTTATCAGCAAGTCAAAGAAGATGGTATTGTATTATATGGTTTTTTAACCAAAGAAGAAAAAGAATTGTTTTTGAAATTGATTTTAGTAAAAGGAATTGGCTGTAAAACAGCTATTGGAATTTTAGCTACAGGTGATGTGAATGCAATTATTCAAGCCATTGAATCTAAAAATATTACTTATTTGAAAAAAATTCCTGGCATTGGTCCGAAGGCAGCGCAACAGATTATTTTAGATTTACAGGGAAAATTCAATGCTGTGATGACTGAGATGGTTTTAACATCAGTTGAATTTGATGAAGCGATAGAAGTCTTAATAGCTTTAGGATATAAACGTCAGGATGTTGATAAAGTCATGAATAGTTTATCAAATGAACAGTTGGATACAAATGGTTATGTTAAAAAAGCTTTAAGTTTATTAGTGAAGTTATAGGAGGTATCATATGGAACGTGATATTTTAGATGTTGAAGAGCATATTGATGATGATGAAAGCCAATTACGTCCTCAATCATTTGATGAATATGTTGGGCAATCACATTTAAAAGATAATTTAAAAGTATTTGTTGGGGCAGCAAAATTAAGAGATGAATCATTGGATCATGTGCTATTATATGGTCCGCCAGGTTTAGGGAAAACAACAATGTCAATGATTATTGCTAATGAAATGGGTACGCATCTTAAAATGACGACAGGACCAAGTATTGAAAAGACAGGGGATCTGGTTGCTATATTAACATCATTAGATCCAGGTGATGTCCTGTTTATTGATGAGATTCATCGTTTAAATAAAGTTGTTGAAGAAATTTTGTATCCAGCAATGGAAGATTTTTGTGTTGATGTGGTCATTGGTAAAGAAGCTTCAACGAGGTCAATTAGGATTGATTTGCCACCTTTTACCCTAGTTGGTGCAACAACGCGTGCTGGTGATTTATCAGCGCCTTTGCGTGATCGTTTTGGAATTGTATCAAAATTAGAATATTATAATCAGGAAGAATTAACCAAAATTATTCATCGAACAAGTCAGGTTTATCATATTCCAATGGAAGAATCAGCAAAAAGTGAATTAGCAAAACGTTCTCGAGGAACGCCCCGAATTGCCAATCGTTTATTTAGACGAGTGAGAGATTTTGCCCAATACAATGGTGATGAAACAATCACAAAAGAAAGAACAGTAGAAGCTTTGCAAAGATTAAAAGTAGATGAATTAGGGTTAGATGATGTTGATCATAAATATCTCCTTGGAATTATTCAACGTTTTCAAGGTGGACCTGTTGGATTAGAGGCTATTGCAGCTAGTATTGGTGAAGAACCAATGACATTAGAAGATGTTTATGAACCTTATTTATTACAGACAGGTTTAATTAAAAGAACGCCTAGAGGTCGTGTTGTGACTGAAATGGCTTATCAGCATTTTCATATTATCAAAGAATCTTAGGATTCTTTTTTTTATTTGAAAAGGAGGCTATTATGAAAAGAAAATATCAAGTCATAGGTATTTTTATTTTGTTGTTATGTTCAGTTATTTATGATTTTCCACGTACTACACAGGAAACTATAGAAACAGAACCTTTATCATACGTCACTTTAGAAGGTGCTTTTTTAAAAAATGGGAAATATGAGTTCACAGGTCATAAATATGTCCGTGATATTGTCTTGGAGGTTGGAGTTAAAGATAATGCGAATCTCAATGCTTTATCTTTAGAACAAGAAGTTATTGATGAATCCCGTTTGTATTTACCATTGCAGCAGGAAACATGTATTTCTTTAAATCATGCCAGTCAAGAAGAATTAATGACACTCAAAGGAATAGGTGAAAAAACAGCTCAAAAAATTATTGATTATCGTCAAAATCAGCCTTTTTTAAGATTGGAGGATATTATGAATATTAGTGGAATAGGTGAAAAGACATATTTACGATTGAGAGATTCATTATGTTTATAAGATATCATCTTTTTTATTATGCTATTGGTTGTTTGTTAGTGGTTCTTGGTCGGTTTTGTCATCCTATATTTTATTTTGTTTTTATGATGATTGGATTATGGGGGTTATGGAGGTTTGGTTGGAAGTATTTAAGTTTGCTTTTGATTTTAAGTGGCCTGCTTTTTTTATTACCTATTCATATCAGTGAACTTCCAAGTCAATTATCAGGAAAAGTTATGAAGGTGAGTGAGAATTATTGTTATTTAAAAACTGATATAGGAACAGTGAAACTCTATCATGATGAGCAATTAGAGTACAATGATTTAATTAGCGTCAATGTGAAACCTTTAGATATGAATGAAAATACAAATGATTATGCATTTAATGAAAAACTTTATTTATATGGTCAACGTGTCTTTTATAAAGCAACATGTCAAAAACTGCTGACACAAGAGCACAATCCTAGTTTTTATCATTGGTTACAACAACGTTTTTCAAATCAAACACAGATTCAAGATTATCAACGTTTATTTTTACTTGGAGAAAGAAGTGAATCAATAGAAAATGATTATCAGCAGCTTGCTCAATTATCACTGGTTCATTTATTTGCTTTATCAGGAATGCATATTCATATTTTAGTATTAGGATTCAAAAGAATTTTTGGTCTTTTTTTTCAGCAATTCTTATCACGTCTTTTTAGCTATTTTTGTTTAGCAATCTATATTTTTTCCTTGCCTATGCAAATTTCTTTGTATCGGGCTTTTTTTGTTCTTGTTTTATATGATCTTTTTAAAAAATGGTTTCATGAATTAGATGTTTTATCTTTTTTAGTCATTGTTTCTTTATTTTATAATCCTTATATTATCTATAATATTTCTTTTGTTTTTTCCTATTTTATATATTTTATTGTTATTTTGACAAAACAAAGAAAAAATTCATCATTACTTATTTATACCTCAACACTCCCCATTATTTTAAATTTAAACTATCAGATTCCATTAATCAGTTATCTTGTCAGTTCATTTCTTACACCTTATATTGAAATCTTTTATGGATTATGCTGGTTATCAGTCCTTGGCTTATGGAGTATTCCGATTTTATCTGTATGGATTTCTTTATTTCAAAGTCTTTTATCTTTTTTAGATGCACTTACACCGTTTTTGAACATAGCTAAACCTAATTTCTTGTTTATTGTAGTATATTATATTATCTATTTTCTTATTCTGTATTCTTTAGAGCTAAAACAACCTATTCAAAAATATATTGCGATTATGTTGGCTTTGTTTATTTCTTTTTTTGTATATAGTCGCTATAAAATATATGGTGAAATCACCATGATAGATGTTGGACAGGGCGATTGTACACTTATTCGTTTACCTATGAATCAAGGGAATATTTTAATTGATACAGGAGGTATTAAGGATTATGATTTAGCGACTCAAACATTGATTCCCTATTTTCGAGCGATTGGTATTGACCAGTTAGATTATGTTTATATTTCACATAATGATTATGATCATTGTGGAGCACTTACATCTTTACATGAGCATTTTCCAATTAAACATATTGTTGAGAGTTATGAACAAAAACGTCAAATTGGCTGTGCGACGATTCAAATGTTAAAAAGTGATCGTATTTATACTGAAAAAAATGATCAGTCTTTAGTCATGTATGTTCAATTACCTGCTTGTTCACTTTTGCTGACTGGAGATGCTTCTACACAAGTAGAAAGTGATTTATCATCTCAACTGCAAAACTTAGATGTAGATATTTTAAAAGTTTCACATCATGGTAGTCGCAGTGCAACTTCATCACAGTTTTTAAATGATATTACTCCCAGCATTGCTATGATTGGCGTGAAAAAGAATAACCTTTATCATCATCCTTCTGATGAAGTTATTGAAAGATTACAGAGAAAGAAAATAACGATTTTAAGAACTGATCAAGATGGCATGTTTCACATACGATTTTATGGAAAATCACGTTACATTTTGAAATGATTCATGTATAATGAATAAAGTGAGGTGGTCAAAATGAATTATGTGATTTATGGTGAAGAGAAACTTTTAATGGAACAAAAGTTAACAGCATTGAAAAAGAAATATCATATTCATGAAGAAGAAATGAATATGATGACCTATTGGTGTAATGAGACACCTATGTCTGCTATTATTGAGGATGCTTTAACACCACCTTTTTTAACTGAATATAAGATGATAGTTGTTAAAAATCCTCTTTTTTTAACAACTCAAAAACAAAAAGATGTTAGTGAAGAGGATATCAAAATGTTTCTAAAATACTTATCACAAGAAAATCCAACAACTGTCTTTGTTATTTATCATGATCAGAAAAACTTTGATGAGCGTAAGAAAGTTGTCAAAACGATTCGTAAAAGTACACAATTTATTGATGTTGAAAAGATGGATTATCATCAATTATATAAAGTCACTGCACAAGCAATTAAGAGTAGACATTGTGAGATAGAAGAAGATGCTTTAGAACTTTTTTTATCACGTATGCCCAGTGATCTATTAGAAATATCACAGGAAGTTAATAAACTCTGTCTATATACCAATCATATTACAAAAGAAGTTATTGATGTTATGGTTGTTAAGCAAGTGGAAGAAAATGTTTTTGAATTAACAAAGGCAATACTCAATAAAGAATTAGCCAAAAGTATTCAAATTTATAAGGATTTAATAATGAATAATGAAGAACCGATTAAATTGATTGTTTTAATTGCCAATTCTATGCGTTTATTATATCAAGTGAAATTATTAGATCGTAAAGGATATAATGATCGAGAAATTGGTCAAATTTTATCTTTAAATCCATATCGACTTAAATATGTTAGACAAGATGGAAAAGATTATGATATCCAGGAACTTTTAAAGAAAATTGATGAATTATCTGAACTTGATGTTCAGATTAAGACTGGTAAGATTGATAGATATCGAGGATTAGAATTATTTTTAATGCGTTTAGGAGGAAATAGTGAATGGAATCATTAAGAGAATTATATAAGATAGGTGTGGGACCTTCTTCTTCCCATACAATGGGGCCCCAAAGAGCAGCCCAAAGAATTTTAGAGTTATATCCAGATGCTTTGCGTTTTCATGTTGATTTACACGGCTCTTTAGCTTTAACTGGGAAGGGACATTTAACTGATTTTATTATTGAAAAAACGTTTGCTCCTAAACCTGTTACTTTTTCATTTAAAAGTGATGCTTTAGCTTATCATCCTAATGGTATGATTATTCATGTTTATAATCAGGATGATCAGGAAATAAAAGCAATTGAAGTGTATTCAATTGGTGGTGGATCTATTCTTTTTAAAGGTGATATGGAAGAAAAGCCAAGACAGGTTTATCAACAAAAAAATATGGATGAAATTTTAAATTATGTAGATACCCATGGTATTTCATTATATGAATATGTTTTGGTTAATGAAGGTGAAGATTTTGATCATTATCTTTCAACGATTTTAGAAGCGATGTTTCAAAGTGTAGAAAATGGACTTAAAAAAGAAGGCATTATCCATGGCCAGTTAAAATTAAAAAGAGTAGCAAAATCAATGTTTCAACAAGCACAAAATACACGTCGTGAAGCAGATCGAGAAAGATTATTTATTTCTAGTTATGCATATGCAGTTGCTGAAGAAAATGCTGATGGGGGTCAAATTGTAACAGCTCCAACATGTGGAGCTAGTGGTATTATGCCAGCTATTTTATATTATTGTTATAAACAATTACATATTGAGAAAAAGGATTTAATTAAAGCATTGGCTGTTGGTGGTTTGTTTGGTAATGTCGTGAAAACAAATGCAACGATTTCTGGTGCTGATGGGGGTTGTCAGGCGGAAGTAGGAACAGCTTGTGCAATGGCAGCTGCAACCATGGCTTGGATTTATGAATTAAATAATTCTCTAATTGAATATGCTGCTGAAATGGGACTTGAACATAATTTAGGATTAACATGTGATCCAGTTGGTGGTTATGTACAAATTCCATGCATTGAAAGAAATGGTTATGGGTCTTTGCGTGCTTTAGATGCTGCTATGATGGCAAAGCAATTAGGATATCTACGAAAAAATAAGGTGTCATTTGATACGATTGTGAAAGTAATGAAAGAGACAGGAAAAGATTTATCAAGTGCTTATAAAGAAACTTCATTAGGCGGTTTAGCAAAGGAATTTGGTTTATAATGAAATCACTCTATGTCCATATTCCTTTTTGTGATCATATTTGTACATATTGTGATTTTTGTAAAGTTTTTTATAAAGAAGAGTGGGTTGATCAATATTTAGATGCTTTATCTTATGAAATATCTGATAAAGGATTAAATGGTGATTATGATACGATTTATATTGGTGGCGGAACTCCTAGTTCATTAAATTTAATACAACTTCAAAAGTTATTTGATATTTTGCTGCCACTTAGTCATTCCATAAAGGAATTCACAATTGAAGTGAATCCTGAATCTATGGATGAAGAAAAACTGGATTTGTTTATACAATATCATGTGAATCGATTAAGTATTGGGGTTCAAACATTTCATGATGATCTTTTAAAACATATTGGAAGATATCATGCTGCTTCTCAGGCAATTCAATTGATAACGCTTGCTAAACAAAAAGGGATTAAAGATATAAATGTTGATTTGATTTATGGTTTGCCTCATCAGACACTTCATGATCTTCAACAAGATATTGAGCAAATAAGATGTTTAGATGTTTCACATGTTTCTATTTATTCATTAATATTGGAAGAACACACATTACTTAATCATCAAAATTATCAGCCCTTGGATGATGAGCAGGATGCTTATTGGTATCAGTATATTAATGATAACCTAAAAAAGATTGGCTTTACTCATTACGAAGTGAGTAATTATTATAAAGGAAAACCATCTTTACATAATTTGGTTTATTGGCATTATCAGGATTATGATGGTATAGGTTTATCTGCCCATTCTCTAAAGAAACATCATCGTTTAGAAAATACGAAAAGTTTAACTCAGTATCTTAACCATTACTATTTATCTGAAGATATTAAACTCTCACAAGATGATGAATTATTCGAAAAAATCATGATGGGACTAAGATTAACTGAAGGTATTTGCATTGCTGAGATGAATGAGTTGTTTGATATTGATTTTTTAATTCGATTTGAAACACCTATTCAAAAATATCTTCATTATAATATGTTAGAAATAAAAGATGGTTACTTAACAACAACATCTTTAGGAATGAATTATCTTAATACAATTCTTGTTGATTTTTTAGATTGATCAGAATTAAAAAATATTTTTCAAAGTATCAAAATTAATAAAAGGTGGTTAATGATGGGAGAAATACTGAATGATTTAAGTGGATTTTTAAATGGAGCATTGATTGTCAGCTGTTTTTTTATTATCTATTTTGGTGTGAGAAATATATGTTTTCAATTGATAAAATATTATTTTGTAATAATAGAAATGATATTGATATGGATAACAGTTCGTTATTTTATGGAAAATGAAGTCTTAGATTTAGGAATGCTTATATTATTAATTTTTTATCAAGGTTTGCTTATTTATTTTGTAAAAGTCGATTATCCAAAAGATTCATCCCATCAAAAAATATATTTTAAAATCTCACATAGTCATTTTCTTCCAGTGATGATTATAGGGATTCAGGAAATTAAGTGTGAAAATATTGATTGCTTTGTAGAGACTTTAAATTATTTATTAGATACTCATGAAACAATGAAGAAGAAGGCTTTTTGTTTTTTTGAATATGAAGAAAACTATATTACTTTTCGCGCTCTTTTTTTAAAACAATCTGATATGAATATGTTCATTGAGGGTAAGGATTTATTAGAATTTGAAATTGAAAATATAGGAAAAGGTGGTTCGCTTGAAGTACGCTATCAATATCATGATCTCTATTTATCTTTAGTTGATCATTTTTAGGTAAGTTATTATTTTTCATTTAAAGAAATGATTTATGAGAAAGGATAATACATGATGATTTCTAAAATGGATATTATGAATTTAGTTTCACTCATTTTGAATGTTTTGGCAATGATTATTATAGGTGTTTGTTACTTTAAAATAAAAGTTATTAAAAAGCATGACGATGAAAAAAAGAAAGACAATGAATTAAAAATCAATAATAAATAACCTCTTTAAGAATTATAGTCTATGATATGAGATTATAATTCTTTTTTGATATTTAGGTAATATCTTAAAATCCACAAATCTTCTCCACAGGTAGAACAAACAAAAATTTAATTAATTAGTGAAACAGGAAATACACGTACAACCTTACAATTAATTTAGTAGAATTTAAGAGATAGTTAAAAGCCTATCAGTCATAAGATGGATAAGTTCATTATCTTTTTACAGTTAAAGAAGGGGTACGATTCAAAAAGGTCAGACAGTCGCTGAAATCAGTACCAACAAAGATGATCAAATGATTGTAGAAGCCTATATACAAACATCAATATCAAAGTTGCTATTAATGGAGTCAATATCCAAAAGTATGGAATCTTAAGTGAGACGCTTGTTTCTATGGATTCAGGGACACTGACACAAGAAACAGAACAAGGGAATCTTGTATTATATAAATATCTTGTTTCTTTGGACAATAAACAGCTTCATTTTACAGATGGTACAAAGATTAATGCGATAAAATCAATGCTAGTCATTGCAAGAATTGTCTATGAGAAAGAAATATGTCTAGACTGATTATTAGAGTTATTGAGTTTTAAGAATTAATGTGGTATAAAGTAGAGTATACACCAACTCTATTTTATATAAATTTTGGTAAAGAAAACGATGCAAATGTTTTGGAATTAATAATAAATTTGCCAAGAAATTATATAAAAATTGAAGAAGAAAAGATGATGTATTTAGAGAGTAGTTATGGTATAAATTGGAGTAGAAACACAACAGGGCGTGTTATTGATGTAGTAAAGCTGCTGTTACCTGTAGATTTAGTCGGTGGATGGGGTACAAAACTTTAGTGAACTTTTTCGGAAAGAAAACAATGAAACAATATATTACTAGTGCAATAACTAAAGTTGGAATTTATACTGGCATGGCTTCTTCAGTTGCTAGTTTTATAACGATATTATTAAATTTTAATATGGTGGAGCAATTGCATATGCACTAGATAGATATGATAAAAGGATTTTAATGGGAGGATTCAATTTTAAATGAAAAGTAAAAAACTTTTAATTTTCTTTCTAACAATTATTTGTTTTGTACTCATGGTCAATATTGTATCATTTTTAAATGATACTCCTGGATCTGTATATGGTATTTATTTAAATGTATTTAACATTACATCTCTTTTGATAGAAACTGTATTGTTCTATATTTTAAATAAAGTGCCAGATAATAAGGAATCTTAGTTATTAAAACTATTTAAAATAAATATTTTTGATAGTAGTAATATTAAATATTTGTATTTATCTAATCAATTAAGGAATTATAGAATCTATTTAGAAATCTACATTGATTCAAGGAAATATCAAATAGATTTGTTTAGGAGGTATGCACTATGAAAAAAGGTGAGAAGTTGTTCATTTTAAGTGATAAAATATTATTTTTTGTTGCAATTGGATTGGGCATATTCAATTTTTCGAGAGTTTATCCAAGTCATATATTAGAAGTGATAGAAATGTTAAGTTGGATGTATGTTGTTGGTATAACAATTCTTATTTTTGGGTTATCTAAAAAACATCGCCAAAGAATTATTGAATATATAGATATTATTTTTCCTTTTTTATAGTTGTTTTATTGGAGGGGGATAACAATGAATATTTTGTTTTCGGTTTGTATGATAATTATTTATCTGATTTTGGGATATATTATCTATAGTGATTTAAGAGCAGAGCAATTGAAATGTAAAAAAATAGAAATGATTAACTTTGTGACAATGACTATAAGTGTGCTATTATGGAATGTTTTTATTGTTACAACAAAAAAGCAACCTTATGATTGGTTTGAATTAGTGAGTTCAATTATTGTCAATATTCTTATTGCTTGGGTTTTGTTTGGAAAGACAATGTATGTGAATCTAAAACATATGTCAAAAGATAGTTTGCCTTATAACCAAAAGCAACATCAAGAAATAATAAAAACATATATCAGAAATGTGTTATTTTTAATTGTTTATGTTTTACTAAGTGTTGTCTATATTTGTATTTCAAAATCATAACTGAATTGGATTCAGTTATTTTTATTTTTTAGCACAAAAGGGTTGACAGTGCTAAAATGATGAGTATAATGTAATTAGCACAAAAGGAAAAAGAGTGCTAAAAGGAGGTTGGAGTATGCTAACAGCTAGACAATTACTTATCTTAAAATGTATTGTTGAAGAGTTTGTTGAAACAGCCGAGCCAGTTGGGTCGAAGGCATTGATGGCAAAGTATCAGCTGCCTTATTCAAGTGCAACGATACGTAATGAAATGTCTTTCCTTGAAGAACATGGATATTTAGAGAAGACACACACATCTTCAGGTCGAATTCCTTCAACAGAAGGTTATCGTTTCTATGTGAATACACTTATGCAACCAAATGTTGATGATGAAGTGAAAAATCAAGTTGCAACGATTTTAGGTGACCGGCATCGTTCGTTGAATGAAATTATTCAAGAAAGTTGTCAAATGTTAAGTGAATTAACGCATTTAACAACAGTTGCCTTAGGACCGGATTCGGGTTATGAACATTTACAGAATATTACACTTGTTCCGTTGACTGCACATAGTGTAACAGCAATTATCGTAACTGATAAGGGACATGTTGAAAATCGTAACTTTAATGTTAAAAACAATGCTTATTTGGAAGATTTAAGAAGTTGTGTGAATGTCATGAACGAATTATTGGATGGAACGCCCATCAATCAGGTGGCATTTCGTTTAGAGCGAGATGTAAAGCCAATCTTAAGTGCAAGAATTAAAGAACATGAGATTCTATTTAATGCATTTTTAGAAGCTTTCATGAAATTTGCGAATAGTAATGTTTATTTTTCGGGTAAAGAAAATTTGTTATATCAGCCTGAGTATAACGATGTCAATAAGTTGAGACGTTTGGTTACAGCTTTTGAAAATTCGCAGTCATGGAAAAGTTTAGAGCCAATTGCTTTAGAAGAAGGTGTCAGTGTGAGAATTGGCAGTGAGTCGCCAATAGAAGATTTGAGCGATGTATCTGTTATATCTGCATCATTTAAAACAGGCAATGAGTCTAAAGGATCAATTTCTGTCATTGGGCCGACGCGTATGCCTTATGAAAAGGTGGTTTCTTTAGTTGAGTATATTTCAGAAAGCTTAGAGCAAGTGCTGCTAAGTGAAGAGGATGATGAAAATGATGAATAGAGGTGAAAGAATGGCAGAAAAGAAGAAAAAGGATGTTGAGGAAGAAACTGTTGATGAAACATTAGAAGAGACAGCAGAAGCAGACAAAAAAGATGAATCAGTAGATAGTCAGTTGGCTAAACTAGAAGAAGAAGTGAATACATGGAAGACAGATTATTATAAGGTCTTTGCTGACATGGAAAACTTGAAAAGAAGACTTGAAAAAGAACATCAGAATTCATTGAAATTTATGATGCAGTCTTTTATCGAGGAATTACTCCCAGTTGTTGATAATTTCGAACGTTCTTTAAATGTAGAAAATCCAAGTGAGGAGATTCAAACATTCTTAAAGGGATATCAAATGATTTTTGATCAATTAATGGCTATCCTAGAAAAGAATGGTGTAGAAGTGATTGAAGCTCAAGGTCAGGAATTCGATCCTAATTTCCATCAAGCAGTTATGACTGCAAATGATGAAAATTATGGTCATAACATTGTGGTTGAAGAACTTCAAAAAGGTTACAAATTGAAAGATCGCGTTATTCGTGCATCTTTAGTAAAAGTCAATGAATAAATATAAGGAGGATGAATTTTATGGGAAATAAAATTATTGGTATTGATTTAGGTACTACAAACTCATGTGTTAGTGTTATGGAAAATGGAGAAGCAAAAGTTATTGCTAATCCTGAAGGTTTAAGAACAACTGCATCAGTTGTTGCTTTCAAAAATGGAGAAATCGTTGTTGGTGAAGCTGCAAAACGTCAAGCTGTTACAAACAAAGATACTGTTATGTCTGTTAAAAGACATATGGGAACAAGCTATAAAGAAAATGTAAATGGTAAAGAATACACACCTCAAGAAATTTCTGCAATGATCTTACAAAACTTAAAAGCAACTGCAGAAGCTTATTTAGGTGAAACTGTTACAAAAGCAGTTATTACAGTTCCTGCATATTTCAATGATGCACAACGTCAAGCAACAAAAGATGCTGGTAAAATTGCTGGATTAGAAGTTGAACGTATTATTAATGAACCAACTGCTGCAGCATTAGCATTTGGTGTTGATAAATTAGATAAAGAACAAAAAGTATTGGTTTATGATTTAGGTGGAGGTACATTTGACGTATCTATTCTTGATTTAGCTGATGGTATGTTTGAAGTTTTAGCAACTGCTGGTGATAATCATTTGGGTGGAGATGACTTTGATGAAAAAATCATGAACTGGATTGTAGCTGAATTCAAAAAAGACCAAGGTGTTGATTTAAGTGCTGATAAAATGGCTATGCAACGTGTAAAAGAAGCTGCTGAAAAAGCGAAAAAAGATTTATCTGGTATGATGCAGACACAAATCTCATTACCATTTATCTCTGCTGGTGCTGCTGGACCATTACACTTGGAATTAACTTTAACAAGAGCTAAATTTGATGAATTAACAAAAGATTTAGTATTACGTACTGAAGGACCTGTTAAACAAGCATTAAGTGATGCAGGTATGAATGCAAGTGAAATTGATCAAGTTTTATTAGTTGGTGGATCTACACGTATTCCAGCTGTTCAAGATTCAGTAAAAAGATTGTTAGGAAAAGAACCTAATAAATCAGTGAACCCTGATGAAGTTGTTTCTATGGGTGCTGCTATCCAAGGTGGAGTTATTTCTGGTGATGTAAAAGATATCGTTTTATTAGATGTTACACCATTGTCATTAGGTATTGAAACTATGGGTGGAGTTATGACTGTATTAATTGAAAGAAATACAACAATTCCAACTACAAAATCACAAATTTTCTCTACAGCTGCAGATAATCAGCCAGCCGTTGATATCAACGTATTACAAGGTGAAAGATCTATGGCTAAAGATAATAAACAATTAGGTTTATTTAAGTTAGATGGTATTGAACCAGCTCCAAGAGGTGTTCCACAAATTGAAGTTACATTCAGCATTGATGTTAATGGTATTGTTAATGTTAAAGCAAAAGATATGAAAACACAAAAAGAACAATCTATCACAATTCAAAACTCTACTGGTTTAAGTGATGAAGAAATTGATAGAATGGTAAAAGAAGCAGAAGCACATAAAGCTGATGATGAACAAAAACGTAAAGATATTGAAACAAGAAATAAAGCTGAACAAATGATTAATGAAATTGATAAAGCATTAGCAGAACAAGGTGATAAGATTGATGAAAATCAAAAAGCTCAAGCAACTGCTTTAAAAGATGAATTAAAGAAGGCTTTAGATGATAACGATATGGCTACACTTGAAGCAAAAATGTCTGAATTAGAACAAGTTGCTCAACAAATGGCATCATATCAATATCAACAATCTCAAGGAGCTAATCCAACAGGTGATGCAGCAGGAAATACTGCTTCTAATGATGACGATGTTGTTGATGCAGACTTTACAGAAAAAAATTAAAATAAAGCCAAGGCTTTGCCTTGGTTTTATCTAGTCAAGAGGTGAGAATATGGCTGAAAAAAGAGATTATTATGAGGTGCTTGGTGTCTCTAAGAGTGCAAGTGCTGATGAAATAAAACGAGCATATCGTAAGATGGCTAAAAAATATCACCCTGATGTCAATAAAGATCCTGGAGCTGAAGAAAAATTTAAAGAAGTCCAAGAAGCTTATGATGTATTGTCTGATGACAATAAAAAGGCTGCATATGATCGTTATGGTCATGCTGCATTTGATCAGACTGGTGGTTTTGGTGGTGCTGGAGGCTTCTCTGGAGGATTTGGTGGCTTTGAGGATGTTGACTTAGGTGATATCTTTGGATCATTCTTTGGTGGTGGGTCTCAACGTCAAAGAAAAACTGGTCCAATGCGTGGTGAAGATCGTTATGTCCAACTGGAAATCGATTTCATGGATGCAATTAAAGGTAAAAAGACAGAAATTAAAATTAATTTTGATGAACAATGTACACATTGTCAAGGAACAGGTGCGAAGACACCAAATGATTATCAGACATGTCCAAAATGTGGTGGAACAGGAACAATTCGTACACAACAACGTTCACCATTTGGAACATTTGTCAATCAGACAACATGTCCAGATTGTCATGGAACAGGAAAAGTTGTTAAGGAAAAATGTCCTCATTGTCATGGTAATGGATATACCAATAAAAATATTACAGTTGAATTAAATATACCAGCTGGAATTAATACTCATCAACAATTACGTGTTCAGGGAAAAGGACATCGTGGTGCTAATGGTGGACCAAATGGTGATTTGTATGTAGAAATTTATGTGAAACCACATCATCACTTCCAACGTGATGGGAAAAATATTTATATCACAATTCCAATTTCTGCAGTTGATGCAACTTTAGGATGTGAAGTTGATGTTCCAACAGTTAATGGAGATGTTTCATTAAAAGTACCAGAAGGAACACAACCAGGAACAACTTTACGTTTGAAAGGTAAAGGTGTTAAAGATTTACGTAGTGATAATTATGGTGATCAATATGTTAAGATTGATGTGAAGATTCCTACGAAATTATCACGAGAAGAAAAAGATTTATTTAATAAATTAAAAAAAGCTGGTAAAAAAGATTCGATTTTTGATCAGTTTAAAAAAGGTTTTAAGAGATAGAAGTCAATATGATTTCTATCTCTTATAATATATACTTATAAAAATTTAATTAAATTTATTGAAGTATATTGACAAAGTTAAGTTCTCTGTTATAATACAATCCGTTGCGTAATGGAGGAAAAGTATGAATTGGAAGAAAATAGTCAAAAGAGTTTTGATTGCATTATTAGTTATTGTGATTGTTGTTGCAGGTATCATTTATGGTATGTTTAGACATGAAATATCATCTTTAATGTCATTAAAAAAGATTGATGAGTATACTTTGTATACAATGGAATATGATGGTGATTATGGATTTGATGATTTTTTAAAGACAGGTGCAAGTAATGATGGAGAATTGGTTGACTTTGTTGTTAAAAAATTGTTGAAAGGATTGCCAGTTGAATTTTCAATACCAAATTTGGGATGTTCAACATTTAATGCACAGACTCAAGATGGAGATAAAGTTTTCGGTAGAAATTTTGATTTAACATATTCACCAGCCTTATTTGTAAAAACACAACCAGATAATGGTTATGCATCTATGTCAATTGTTAATTTGGGCTTTTTAGGATTTAATAAGGAAAGACAACCAGATTCATTAATGAAACAAATCACAACATTGGCTGCACCATATGCCCCTTTAGATGGGTTGAATGAAAAAGGTTTATCAATTGGTGTATTATTGATACCAGATGAGGCCACTAATCAACAGACTGATAAAGTTGATATCACAACAACGACTGCAGTAAGACTTGTCTTAGATAAGGCAGCGACTGTTGATGAAGCAGTTGCTTTATTAAAACAATATGATATGCATTCTTCAGCTAAAAGTTCTTATCATTTCCAGATTGCTGATGCTAATGGGAAAAGCGTTGTTGTTGAATATATTGATAATGAAATAAGTGTAGTTGATGCTAAGCAATCTTATCAGATGGCGACAAACTTTTTATTAACACCAGGTGATTATGATTTTGGAATGGGTCAAGATAGATATGATATTATGAAAAATATATTAGATAAGAACCAAGGTGTTATTACTGATGAACAGGCAGGTATGGATATTTTACAGGCGGCATCATCTGATTGGCATAAAAATGATCGTGGTGAAGAGAGTGCAACGCAATGGTCAGTTCTTTATAATAATACTGATTTAACAGCAAAAATTGTTATGGGAAGAAAATATGATCAGCCAGCGCATGAATTTTCATTGAAATAAGTACAATTGTTTATATTGTACTTTTTCTTTTGCTTTAGGTATAATGAGATAAAGGAGTTTGATTATGGAATTAAATATTGAACAATTACAAGAGAGTTTGAAAATCAGATGTCATCAGTGTCATGGTTTATGTTGTGTCGCCTTGTATTTTTCTAAAATAGATGGTTTTCCAGAAAATAAAATGGCAGGAAAACCATGCCATTATTTATTAGAGAATAATCAGTGTCATATTTACGATTCACTTAAAGAGCGCAAGATGAAAGGCTGTATGATTTATGATTGTTTTGGTGCAGGACAAATTGTTTCACAAAGGTTACCATCATGGCGTCACTGTGAAAACATAATGGAGATCTTTGAAGTTTTTCAGACGATTATGCAACTTCAACAGATGCTAAATTATTTAATTGAGGCTTACTATCTTCATCATAATTCTCAATTAAAAGAATTAATTTTGGAAAATTTAAAAATCAGAGAAAATATTTTTAATAATATAAAAGTTGATTTAGAAAAATATCACCAAAAAGTAAGTCAACAATTAAAAAAGATATGTCAGCAATATACTCATGATATGAGTATGAAAATCATGATAGGTGAAGATCTTCGGGGGAAAGATTGCTGTGATTATGTGTTTTTAGGAACTGATTTAAGAGATGCTAAGGTTGAAAATGCTGATTTGAGCCGAAGTTTATTTTTAACACAGATTCAGTTAAATGGTATGATAGGAAATCGTCAAACAAAAATTCCTCCCCGTCTTGAAAGACCAAGAAGGTGGGAGGATTAAGTAAAAAAATGGAATGTAAGGATTAGAGAAATCATAGAATAAACTATGCGTATGAGAATAAATAAAAAAAGCATCCGTAAGGATGCAATCTTTATAATTAAGCGCTTTTTCTAAGACTTCTTAATTCTCTCGCTGAAATTTTTACTTTCTTTGGTTTACCATTGACTAAAATAGTAGCTTTTTGTAAGTTGACATTCCATTTTCTTCTTGAAGAGTTTAATGCGTGAGAACGAGTATTACCAGACATTGGTCCTTTACCACTAACTTCACATTTTCTAGCCATTATTTTCACCATCCTTTACACCTTGTGTTTCACATACTTTAGTATAATATCATTAATAATTAAAAAATGCAAACCTTTTTTCGTTTTTTTATTAATAAAGTTTTTGCTTTGCTTTTTATTAAACATATTCATCATAGCGGATTTATGTGAATATTTCAATATTTTTTTGTGATTTTCATTTACAAGTGATTTTAACTAGGGTATAATTCGTATGCATTATGTGTGAAATGTTTGTCAATAATTTAAAAATGAGATATAATGTAAATAACTATATATAAGTTTAATCAGATCGGAGGAATAGGTATGATCAAAAAAACAACTGATTTAGGTGATATTAATCTTTCATTAGATGTTGTCGCTAGTATTACTGGTGGTGCTGCCACAGAATGTTATGGTGTTGTCGGTATGGCAAGTCAGAAAATTATGAAGGATGGTTTTTATGATTTGTTAGGAAAGGATAATTATTCTAAAGGAATTGTTGTTGAAGATGGAGAAACAGGAATTATTCTCAATGTATATATTATTGTAGGATATGGTGTTAAAATTTCTGAAGTTGTATATGAGGTCCAAAAGAAAGTGAAATATGTTTTGGAAACAACTTTAGATGTCGATATTGAAGCAGTGAATGTCTTTGTACAAAGCATTCGTGTAACAGATTAATGGAGGTTGAACATGAAGAGCATAGATGGTATTCTGTTTAAAAAGATGGTTGTGACGGGGGCAATTGTACTTCATAATAATCATCCTGAAATTGATGCATTAAATGTTTTCCCTGTACCTGATGGTGATACAGGAACAAATATGTCATTGACATTCAGTGCTGGAGCAAATGAAATTGAAAAAATCGATTCAGCTGATATTTATGAGGTTGCAAAGAAATTGTCTAAAGGTTTGTTGATGGGAGCGAGAGGAAACTCTGGAGTTATTTTATCACAGATTTTTAGAGGTGTTTCTATGGCCTTTGAAGGAAAAAAAGAAGTCAATGCTGTAGAGTTAGCAAATGCTTTTAAAAATGGTGCAAAAGTAGCATATAAAGCTGTTATGCGTCCAGTTGAAGGGACTATTTTAACTGTTATTAGAGAAGCAAGTGATGCAGTTGTTAAATATGCCCAAAATGATATGGAAATTGAAGATGTTTTCTCTTATTTTGTAAAAGAGGCAGAACTATCATTAGAAAGAACACCTGAACTTTTACCAGTTTTAAAAGAAGTTGGAGTTGTTGATAGTGGTGGTGCTGGATTGCTTTTAGTTTTTACTGGATTTATGGCAGCATTAGCTGGTGAAGAAATCGAACGTGTAGAAATTAAAGGTGATACAACAAAAGATGTATTGGTTGATATTGAATCTGATGGTGAAGAAGGATATGGTTATTGTACAGAATTTATCTTTAGATTAGATCCAGGTAAGATCAAAGCATTTAAGGAAGAAAGTTTAAGAAATGAATTAGAAAGATTACCTGGAAATAGTATAGTTGTTGTACAGGATGAAGATATTGTTAAAGTTCATGTGCATACATTAAAACCAGGAAATGCTTTAAATGTTGCTCAACGTTATGGTGAGTTTATCAAATTAAAGATTGAAAACATGCAAGAACAACATAATACAATTTTGGAAGCTAATGCAGCACCGGCTACACAGGCTACACCTGTTGTACCTGAAAGAGAAGCAAAAGAAGTTGCGATTATCAGTGTTGCAGCTGGAGAAGGTATTAAAGATATGTTCTTAGAATTACATTGTGATTATGTTGTGAGTGGTGGTCAAACAATGAATCCTTCAACGGAGGATATTGTTCAGGCAATCCGTGATGTCAATGCTAAACATGTTATTATTTTACCTAATAATTCTAATATTGTAATGACTGCTCAACAAGCTGCTGTTATTTTAGAAGATGAAGTTGATGTTAAAGTGATTCCATCTAAAACAATTCCACAAGGATTATCTGCATGTATTATGTATAATCCAGAAGTGTCTTTAGATGAAAATATTGAAGAAATGAGTGAAGCAATTGCGAATGTCAAAACGGGTGAAGTGACATTTGCAATTAAAGATACAAACATTGATGGTGTTGATATTAAAGCTAATCAATATATGGCATTATGTGGTAAGAGTATTACTGCATGTGTCCCTAATAAACTAGATGCTTTAAAAGAAACATTAAAAGGATTAGTTGATGATGATTCTGAAATCATTACGTTAATTTATGGTGAAGATGTTACAGATGAAGAAATCTCTGTGATAGAAGAATATGTTGAAGAAAATTTTGATGCTGAATTAGAATGTGTCAATGGAAAACAACCAGTATATTCATTTATTGTCGGTGTTGAATAACAAAAATGTGAAAGTACCTTCGGGTACTTTTTTCTATTTTAGATTATTAATCAAAAAAAGATTTTACATTTAAAGTTTGATTAATGAATTTAGATTTAATAATAGTGTCTATGATATGAATAATAACTTGAGGATTGAATGAAATTTTTTCTTGACTTGAAGTTAACTCTAAGCTGTATAATAATGACATTGGGGAGGAAATAGTATATATGAGTAATAAAAAATTAGGATTTGGATTAATGAGATTACCATCTTTAGATGCTGATGATCCATCAAAAATTGATATTGAACAAACCAAACAAATGGTTGATACATTTATTGAGAGAGGTTTTACTTATTTTGATACAGCTTGGATGTATTGTGGTTTTGCTAGTGAGAATGCAGCCAAAGAAGCATTGGTAAAAAGATATCCAAGAGATGCTTATACATTAGCTACCAAACTTCATTCGGGTTTTATTGAAACAAAGGAAGATCGTGATCGTATTTTTAATGAACAACTTCAAAAAACAGGAGTTGAATATTTTGATTATTATTTATTACATGATATCAATCATCATTCTCATGAAATTTTTCAAAAATTAGATTGTTATGAATGGTTAAAAGAGAAAAAAGCACAAGGACTTGTGAAAAAGATGGGATTTTCGTTTCATGATGATGCTGAATATTTAGATGAAATTTTAACAGCGTATCCAGAAATGGAATTTGTTCAACTGCAAATTAATTATTTGGATTGGGAAAGTGTTGGAGTGCAGTCACATCAGTGCTATGAAGTGGCTAAAAAGCATGAGAAACCCGTGATTGTTATGGAGCCAGTGAAAGGTGGAACATTAGCAAAAGTACCTGAAGAAGTAGAAAAAATGTATAATGCGTATGCACCAGATATGTCTATTCCATCATGGGCTATTCGTTTTGCTGCTAGTTTAGATAATGTCATGATGGTTTTAAGTGGTATGAGTTCTATGGAACAATTGCTTGATAATACTCATTATATGAGTGATTTTCAACCATTAAAAGAAGAAGAGTATCAATTGATTAATAAGGCTGTTGATATTATTAATTCTACTATTACAGTTCCATGTACTGGTTGTGCTTATTGTGTTGATGGCTGTCCAATGAAAATTGCTATTCCTAAATATTTCTCATTGTATAATGCAGATTTACAGGAAGTGGCAGAAAAAGGATGGACACCTCAGGGTGAATATTATGCAAATTTAACAAAGACTTTTGGAAAAGCTAGCGATTGTATTGGCTGTGGTCAATGTGAAAGTGTTTGTCCACAACATTTGCCAATTATTGAATATTTAAAAGATGTGGCTAACCATTTTGAATCATAAGAGAGATAAAAAAATATTCAATTTGTATTGACTTAGAGTACACTCTAGGTGATATAGTAGTCACATACAAGAAAAACGTTATTTGCATGAGGCATTATAAACATGAAGTTTATAGATAACGTAAAAGTGGAGGAGTCAATGGAAATTGTTGTTGTTGATGGTCAAGGTGGTGGCATTGGTCGCAGTGTTATTACGGCTTTAAAAGAAAAATATCCTAACATATCAATTATTGGTGTTGGAACCAATAGTATTGCGACAACGAATCTCAAAAAAGGCGGAGCAGATATTATTGCTACAGGAGAAAATGCTGTGATATATAATGTTATTCATGCTGATATTGTGATTGGTCCTATAGGAATTGCTTTTGCAAATTCTATGTATGGAGAAATTACACCAGCTATTGCTCAGGCAGTTAGTGAGAGTGAAGCACAAAAGTATTTTATTCCGATTAGTAAATGCAGTGCTCATGTTGTCGGTGTTGTTTCTAAGACAATTCCACAATATATTGAAGAACTTGTGGCCTTATTAAATATATAAGATATCGTATACATGAAGTAACGATAAAACAGAAAGAAACTGTTTTCGTTATTAATGTATACGATTTTTTTATGGTGTAAGAGGGGGAGAAGATGAAAAAAATATCTTTAAAAGTTATCTTTATTGGATTAATCTTGATTTTGTTTTTATCAATAATGATAGCTATTGGTCTTGGACCAGTTAAAATATCATTGGGTAAAACCTTTCATATTATTGGTAATCAGATATTTGGAGATAATTTGTTTCCACATGACTGGACTTTAATTGAACAAAACACAATTATCTTATTACGTTTACCAAGAGTATTATTAGGGGCGATTGTGGGGGCATCACTTGCTATATGTGGAGTGAGTATGCAGGCATTGGTTAGAAATCAGTTGGCTGATCCTTTTATTTTGGGAGTCTCTTCAGGGGCATCTACATTTGCAACTTTGGATATGTTATTTGGGGTATTTGCTTTTTTAGGTACTTATCGCTTGTCATTAAGTGCTTTTATTGGTGCTGTTGTTACGATTGTTCTTGTTTATATGTTATCTAGAATAAGAGGAAAAATAAACATGACTCAACTTTTATTGTCAGGAGTTGCAATTTCAATGATTATGGATGGAATTACCAAAATGATTACATTGAGTGCGCCTAATGCACTAGGATTACATAATGCTGAATTTTGGATGTCTGGAAGTTTAGCAGGAGCAAAATGGGAGTATTTGACATTACCACTTATTACTATCATTGTTTGTATGTTTATCTTAATGATTCATTATCGAACTTTGAATGTTTTATTGCTAGGAGAAAACACAGCTGGAACATTAGGAGTTCATGTAGAACGTATGCAAAAGTTACTCATTCTTATTTCTTCACTGTTGGCTGGTGTGACAATTGCAGTCAGTGGAACAATTGGCTTTGTTGGTCTAATGTGTCCACATTTTGCAAGACTGCTGGTAGGAAGTGATCATCGAAAAGTATTACCATTAAGTGCTATTTTAGGAGCAATTCTTGTGATTTGGACAGATGTTATTGCGCGTATGCTATTTGCTCCTGAAGAGTTACCCATTGGCATCTTAACAGCAATCATTGGTGGACCCATCTTTATTTTATTATTACGTAAGAAACAATGACAGTAGGAGATAGTATTATGAAATTAGAAGTTAAAGATTTAAGTTTTCAATATAATCAAGAACAAACTTTAGAACATTTGAATCTTCATGTTGATGCCCAAAGTTTTGTTGGGATTATCGGTCCTAATGGAAGTGGAAAATCAACTTTGTTGAAAAATATTTATCGTGTCTTAAAACCAGATCAAGGTGTTATTCTCTTAAATGATGAATTTTTAAATCAAATGAATTATAAAAAGTCATCACAATTGATGTCTGTTGTTGGTCAAGAACATGAGATTGCATTTGATTTTAAAGTTGAAGAGATTGTTAAAATGGGAAGAACACCTTATAAAAGATTATTTGAACTTGATAATCAGGAAGATCAAGAAGCTGTATCAAAAGCTTTAAAACAAGTTGGGTTAAGTCATTTAGCAAAGAAAAATTATACAGAACTTTCTGGTGGAGAAAAACAACGTGTCTTATTAGCAAGAGCAATATGTCAAAATGCTGAGATTTTGATTTTAGATGAACCAACGAATCATTTAGATATCTATTATCAATTACAAATCTTTCATTTAATAAAAAGTTTAGGTCTCACAGTATTATCAGCAGTTCATGATTTAAATATTGCAAGTCAGTATTGTGATTATATTTATGTATTAAAAGATGGAAAAGTTTATGATAGTGGTAAGCCTGAGGAGATATTGACATCCCAAATGATTTATGATGTATTTCATGTTTTTTCAGATGTTTGTATCCATCCATTAACACAAAAACCACATATTACATTTTTGCCACAGATATAGAAAAAGGAGATTATTATGAAAATTGTAAAATTAGGGTTGAGTCTATTTTTATTCATCATACTTGTAGGGTGTGGACAGACAGATCAATCTAACCAAAACAACAATGAAAAATTGGTATTTAATAATTATGGTAGAACATTAGAAATCACTCAAGTACCACAAAAAGTATTAACATTAGGCCCAAATTGCAGCGAATTGTTTTGTGCATTAGGATTAGAAGATTACATTATTGGTAATTCATTAGATAATCATAGTCGTGGTCCACTTGCTGAATATAAAGCAGCTTATGATAAAATATTAGAACTCAATTATTCATCAGCAACACGTGAGGCAGTGATGACAAGTGGAGCGGATTTTATATATGGTATTGATTGGGAATTTGGTGATGAAGCACTGAGCCTTGATGAATTGTCTCAATTTGGTATCAAGGCATATGTCAATAGTGCCTCTTCGTTAGAAGAAATTTATCAGGAAATAAGTGATCTTGGAAAAATCTTTCAGATTGAAGAAAGATCAGAAGCATTTATTAAAGAACAAAAACAACGTATTCAACATATTCAAGATATTGTGTCTAAGCAAAAGCCATTAAAGGTATTGGTTTATGATAGTGGGGGTAATGGTGTCTTTACATGTAGTGGAACAAATTTTGAAAGTTTGTTAATTCAACAATCAGGTGGTCAGAATATTTTTAATGATCTTCAAGATGCACAATGGGTAACAGTTAGCAGTGAAGAGGTTTTATCAAGACAACCTGATGTGATTGTTGTGCATGATTATGATAGTCCATCATTAAAGGAAAAAATAACTGAAATGAAAAATGATCCTGCCTTGTCTCAATTAGATTGTGTTAAAAATAATCGTATTGTTTCTATTGCTTTAGAAAGTGTATTGCCAGGTGATCGTATGGCGTATGCAGTTGAAACACTTGCCAAGGGATTCTATCCTGATTTGTTTTAGGAGATTATTATGGATAAATATGAAAATTTAGAAAATATTTTAAAAAGTTATAAAAGAGTTGCAATTGCATATAGTGGTGGCTGTGATTCGAATTTTTTATTGGCAACTGCTATTAAGGTGCTAGGTAAAGAGAATGTTTTGGCTATTATATGTCATGGAGCAATGATGCCAAAAGATGATTATGAAGATGCCCATCAGTTATTAAAAGATGTAATATATCAGGAAATAGAGGTAGATGTTTTTAGTCTTAAAGCGTTTAGAGAAAATGATAAAAAAAGATGTTATTACTGTAAAAAAATGATTATGTCTCAAGTTATAGAAGTGGCTAGAAAATATGATTATCAATATATTTTAGATGGTCAAAATAGTGATGATCAAAAGGTTTATCGCCCTGGTATTCAAGCATGTCAGGAGTTAGGTATTTTATCACCTTTGGCTATGTGCCACATGAGTAAACAGGAAATTAGAGAGTATTCTCAAAAATGGCAGATTCCAACTTATAATAAGCCTGCGAATGCCTGTCTAGCTTCTCGATTTGATTATCATACAAGATTGACTGTGGAAAAATTAAATCTCGTTGATCAGGCTGAGAAAATTTTGCATGAAATAGGAATTCATCATGTGAGAGTTCGTGTTCAAGAAGAGTTGGCACGTATAGAAATGGAACCATGTCATTTTCAGATAATGTTAGAACATCTAGATGTTGTTGAGAAAATAAAAGCATTGGGTTTTCGATATGTAACGCTAGATTTAGAAGGTATAAAGAGTGGAGGATATGATCGTGAAAGTTAAGGAAATATTAGAAGCAGTTCAAAACAATCAAATAACAATTGAGGACGCTGTCAATTTAATTGATCATCCAATGGATTATGCAGATATTGATTTTGATAGACAAAAGCGTACAGGTGTAGGGGAAGTGATTTATGGAGCGGGGAAGAGTCAGGAACAGATTGCAGGCATTATTCAAAATATGTTGGATCATGATGTTGATATGATATTGGCAACACGTATAAGTAAGCAGCAGTATGAATATTTGCGAGTGCTTTATCCTGATTTTGAATATGATTCCATGGCACATACTTTTACATATAATCAAAATCCGCATATTGAAAATAAAGGTAAAATTGTTGTTGTTTGTGCTGGAACTTCAGATTTACCAGTTGCTAAAGAAGCGTATGTAACTGCACAATTTTTAGGAAATGAAGTCACACTTATCAGTGATGTTGGAGTGGCAGGGATCCATCGTTTGTTTCAACGTTTAGATAGTATTTTAGATGCCAATGTGGTGGTTGTCTGCGCTGGAATGGAAGGAGCACTTGCCTCTGTTGTTGGTGGTTTGACTGATAAACCAGTTATTGCTGTTCCGACATCAGTTGGATATGGAGCGAATTTTCAGGGATTATCAGCATTATTATCAATGTTGAATAGTTGTGCTAGTGGTGTAAGTGTTGTTAATATTGATAACGGATTTGGAGCTGGATATATGGCTCATTCTATTAATTGTTTAGGAGGAAAGAGATAATGAAAGCATTGTATTTTGATTGTAGTAGTGGAATTAGTGGAAATATGACTTTAGGAGCATTATTAGAATTAGTTGATAATAAAGAAATATTGAATAATGAACTTCAAAAATTAAATGTGGATGGTTACCATATTGATGTAACAACACAAGTTAAAAATGGAATAACTGGAACACACGTTGATGTTGTTTTAGAACATCATCATGAACATGTTGGACATCATGAGCATCACCATCACCATGAACATCGCAATTTATTTGATGTCAATCAAATCATTGATAATAGTTTGCTTGATGAATCAACAAAAGAACTGGCGAAGAAAATATTTTTAAGAGTTGCCTTGGCTGAAAGCAAGGTTCATCATGAATCATTAGAGAATGTTCATTTTCATGAAGTAGGAGCAATTGATTCGATTGTTGATATTATTGGAACTGCTATTCTTATTCAAGAAATCAAACCAGATGTGATTTACAGTAGTGTTGTTAATGATGGATATGGTTTTATTGAATGTGCACATGGAACAATTGCTGTACCAGTACCTGCAACAACTGAAATTTTTGCTGCTAGTGATGTTATTTCACGTCAAATTGATATTGATACTGAGTTAGTGACACCTACAGGTGCAGCAATTATTGCTGAATTAGCCAGTGAATATGGACCAATGCCAGCTATGAATATTCAACATGTTGGTTGGGGATGTGGGACAAAGAATTTAAAAATTCCTAATGTTTTAAAAGTTACAATGGGTGAAATAAAAGAAAAGAATGATGATATCATTGTCATGGAGACAAATATTGATGATTGTACTGGTGAAATATTATCTTATACGATGGAAAAGTTATTTGATGCAGGGGCTCTTGATGTTTTCTTTACACCTATTTTTATGAAAAAAAATCGCCCAGCTTATCGCTTAACTGTATCTTGTCAACATAATACATTAGATAAATTAAAAAATATTATCTTTCAAGAAACAACAACCATTGGAATACGTTACCGATATGAAAAAAGATTTGTTTTAAAAAGACAAATCAAAGAAATGAAAACCTCACTTGGAACAGTTCATTTTAAATGTTGTGAGCACAATGGACAAATATATGAGTATCCTGAATTTGAAGATATTAAAAAAATTGCACTGCAAACAAATCTTTCTATTAGAGAAGTTATAAAAGAAATAACTCAAAAATAATACATATTATTGATTGAAAACGAAGCGACTTTAGTGCTTCGTTTTTAACTTTAATATCGTTATTTTACCCTCAATATTAAACTACCATTCCTGCACATTAACTTCATTGTCACAACTGTAAATTATTTTATATAGAATGATTTCATAATGGATTTTCAAAACTTTGCTTCAGTTCACGAAACAATGCATGTTCTAAATCGTACTTATATGAACTTCTTGAATTGATATTCTTTAACAAGGCTAATAAAATCCTAGATATTGAAACATATATGATTATGAGTAAGAATAATATAATGCATTATTTTGATGATTATGGGTTTACTCATTCTCTGTTCAATAGAACAAACTTTATTGATAGTCGTGGATTATTATAGATGTATAATATTGAATAGAGCTTGACATGATGTTTGACAATTGCTATATGCAATTATATAATAAAATTGTAAAATGTTTCCATTAAAAAAAGAAATTCCTCCTTTTTTTGCGTATATATATAATAGGAGGGTAAATAATGGAAGCAGTTAAATTAGCACTTGATTATAAGGAAGACCTGTTTTTTAAATACTACTGTGGCAGTGGGCATCAGGATGCCTTTAGATTCAGAAAGTTCCTGATAGAGAATATCACTCATCTGGATATGACTGATGCAAGAATCAGCAATACAGAACTGACAACTCTGTCCAAGACTGACAAGAGAATCATCATGGATACCTTAATCACAAAGGATGGCTATCAGGTAGATATGGAGATGCAGAATACAATATTGAATTCCTTTCTCAGCAAAAGGTTTCAGTATTATGCATGCAAGAGCATTGTGATACAGCTGGCAGATGGAGAAAAGGATTATGGCAAGCTCAAGGAGTTCTATCTGATTATCTTCATCAATGAAGATAATGTTCATCTCATCAATCATGGAACCCTGAGATATGAAGATGGAAAGCAGATGAGAGACTGTGTGATACATATCTACTATGTGAATCTCAAAGCGATAAACAAAATAGCGAGACAAAGGAAACTAAGTGAGTTTGAAGCAGTCATCTATCTTATGGCAAACAATACAGTAGAAAACATTAAATATGAAGAAAAGGAGGAAATGATTCAATATATGGAAAGAAGCTATGAAATGTTTAAGGCAGATGGTGCGTTAATTAGAGAGTTGCTGGAAGAAAGAGAAAAGGAATTCTTTCATGCGATGGAACTTAATGAAACAAGACAAGAAGGGAAAAAAGAAGGGATAATTCAAACAATAAATAATTTGATTATGATAAAATACCACAAAGATGCTAACAAGTGGTTAAGTCAATGTCAGGAGAAAGAATTGATAAAAATTTTATCTTTAATTAGTAGTAATGCATCCTATGAAAGTTTAGTTGAACAGTTTAAGCAAGATAATTAAGCGATATGCTAAAGTTTAAAAGAAAGGATGATTGGGCATATGGAAATAAGCTATGAAATGTTTAAATCAGATGGAGCATTAATTAGAGAGTTGCTGGAGGAAAGAGAAAAGGAATTCTTTCATGCGATGGAACTTAATGAAACAAGACAAGAAGGAATGAAATGAAATAGGCGAAGTCTAGAAGACCTCGCCCCTTCCCGAACCGTACGGGCACCTTTCAATGCATACGGCTCTCCATTTCTAAGTGAGTTTTCGTTTTGTGATTTGATTATATTCTAAAAGGTTTTGACTGACCTTTGTAAAACATTCCTGACACAAACATATTTGTCTACGGTTTATTCTTATCATTTCTTTAATGATATGAGAATAAGGCATACGTAGTAAACTTATCTTCTTTCTATGAAACATGATATGCTGATGTGGATTGCCACATATATAACAGTTTCTTTTGAGAGGATTCGTATCTTTATATTTGTATTCCACAGATTGCTTGATTTTATTAAGCCACTGAGGAAAGAATATTTTATCTCTTTTAAATGAATGGTATAGAGCTAACCTGATTGTTTTGCCTTGACCTTTATCATTTGTATACGAATAAATCAGTTGTGAATGATATTTCCTGAAGACTTTCTTTAGTGAAATATCATACTTGCGTGCAATAGTATAGGCGATAGAATACTGAATGATGTACTGAATTCTATGCATGTCATAGTAGTTTCTGCATCCCTGGTTATTGTTAATTAAACCTCTTAGAACCTGATTGCCATAGACAATAATATCTTCTATAGGTTTATATAATAATCGTTTAATGGAAGTGGGATATCCAAATGCATTACACATTCCCTTGTCATATAACTTTCGTATCAGCTTCTTGTTATCGATGAGAATATCAATGTCAGGGAAACCTCCTATTGATAAGATACCCAAGAAAGTGTGCCTTTTCGTTCTTCGCATGTGTGATGAGTGTCTTTTCTTCGCTGAGTCTCAGATGAAGTTCATTTTCAAGAAAGTGTTTTATTTCCTGTTTGAGCTGCTTGGCATAGGCTTTTGAAGAAATGACTCCAACCAGAAAATCGTCTGCATAGCGAACGTAGCGAATCCTACGAAAGTTAGGGTCAAGGTTATCAACGGAAGAGGTTGTTTTCAGCTCTTTCCTTAGTCGTTTGATTTCCTTGACATCATGAATACTAATGGCTTTATTGAACTGATATCTTAGTTTATTATATTTTGGATTTTTCTTACGATATTTTCCTATTGTATCACGCTTGATGATATCTTCCATAAATCTATCCAGTTTATCAAGATAGATGTTCGCAAGAATTGGACTGCTGCATGAGCCTTGAGCGTTGCCTCGCTTTGTTGGAAGGAACTTGTGTTCCATATCGAAGTAACCTGCTTTGAGTAGCTTATTGATGAGACGGATAAAACGTTCATCATTAATTCTTTCTCTTAGGATGGATTCAAGGATACGATGATCAATTTCATCAAAACATGCAGAGATATCTCCTTCAATAAACCATACGGCAGACTTCCAGGTAGAGACTTGAGCTAAGGCACTATGGACACTGCGATTGGGACGAAAGCTATGGGAAAGATTAGAAAATGTAGGTTCATAGATACATTCGAGTATGATACGAATACATTCCTGTACTAGCTTGTCTTTTCCATTGGGAAAGCTAAGCTTGCGCATCTTTCCATTCTTCTTGGGAATGTAAGTGATTCTGTTAGGCTGGGGATGATAACTTTCATCTTTAAAGGATGAAATGAGCTCATCAATCCATTCCTCACAGAATCCATGAAGAGAGGTTCCATCACTGCCGGCAGTTTCAGCACCATCATTGGATTTGATACTGTTATAGGCAATGTAGTAGAAATCTCTGTCGTATAAAAGACGATAGACATCCTTGTTGATGTAACAGTGATTGAGGCTGTTACGGGAACGAAAACCTTCTAGTTTCGTTAAAAGTTTTTGATGACTCATTCGGGTCAACTCCTTTCAAAAATAGAAATTAGAAACTGTCTCCTTTCACCATGTATTATCCATTACAGATAATCGTTGGGCTACTATTGAGACTCTCTACCCGTGATGGCTTAAATAAAGAAAAACCAGAGCACTAGGGTATATCACGGTAACACTTAATATAGTAACTCCATACTTAGGTATCCAATTGGTCTTTTGGGTTGACGATGTCAACTGTGCTAAACTACCTACTTATATTCAGTCCTTCTTATACTGAATATATAGTTTAGAGACAAGAGTGGCTACTTGAATGTGATCATAAAACCACAAGACTTGACTTTAACTCTGGAAGTTTTACCATATATGGCCTAGCTCGCCAGGCCACTTGTTCCGATAGGAACTAATCATGGCTTTACCGACATGCTATGGTCTCTGTTGGGCTTATCCCCGCGAGATAAGTCGGTTGCTTTACATCGCAGTGTAGGAGCGATGATTTCAAAAGAAATATATATTAAGCGCAGACGCGTGCGCACAGAAGGTATGATTAAAATGCTTAGTCATCTTATAATGAAAAAATATCATAAAGATGCAACAGATTATCTAAAGCAATGTAATGAAGATGAATTAGAAAGAATAAGTGATTTAATGAATGATAATGTACCTTATGAAAGTTTAGTCAAACAGTATATGGTGGATTAAAAGAAAGGCTCATAGGCGAAGGAGTAATGATTAATTTTTCATTACTCTTTTTTCATTTAAATTTATTTATAATAATAGTCTTAACCTTAATTGCATTTTCATCTTAAGGAGATTTTAAATAATGTTCAAATTTTACTTGATTTGGAAGATGATCAAAATATCATCATTACTGGATTAAGTGATGTATTTGTTTTTTTATATAGTTCTCAAATGCATATTAAGGAAGAGTGATATGTGCTATTTAGGATAATATCATTTAAGATGGTAATCAGATCAAAGAAACTGAGAATGGTTGAGATATACTCCATCTGTATAGAGATAGTTATTATAGATATATACTTTTGAGTAAATACTTATTAAAAGAAAAGTGATTTCATATCAGTAAAATTGATTTTTATTGAAATAAAAAAAATGAACATCGGCAAATTGATATACGGACGTTCATTCCTTATAAATTGATATAAAAGTTTCAAATCTATTTAGAGAAGCTGAAAATGTTTTAATGCTTTTGTAATACCATCGTGTTCGACATCATCAGTGACATAATCAGCGACAGTCTTGACTTCATCGTTGGCATTCCCCATAGCAATACTAATAGCAACATGTTTTAACATAGGAATATCATTTCCACCATCGCCAAAAGCCATTGTCTCTTCTAAATTGATATGATAATATTTCAAAAATTCATCAATCCCATGTTGTTTTGTCCCACCAAGTGGCGAAATATCACAAAAAAGTGGATGCCATCTTGCTGAAATACAATGTGGCATAACCTTTAAAATTTCTTTTTCTTCATTTTCATTTACAAAACACATGCATTGGTATATTTTTTGATGAACAACTTGCGAACAATCTCCAGCAGGATGATCATCATTATGAGTAATACGATGAATTTCATCGACACGTTCATCACGTAAATTGAAATATTTGGTATGTTCTTCTGTGAATCCACAAGGAAAAGGTTTTTGTTCAAGATAATCTAATAAGGCTTTTAAATCTTGTGATTGAATTGTATTTTCATATATAATTTTTTCTTTTGTGTAACAATATTGTCCATTTAATGTAATATATCCATCAAAAGGAAAATCTTTTAAAACATCAAGACCATCTTTTCCTCTCCCGGTTGCAATAAATAATTTGATCCCCTTTTTTTGTAATTGTTTTAGTGTATCAAATGTATTTTCAGGAATTTTATGAGTTTGAAAACTCACTAAAGTTCCATCAATATCAAAGAAAATTGCTTTTATCATAATCTTTCCTCCATATGTTATGATTATACCATTAAGTTGTATTCATTCAAAAAATTATTTTCATAATTTGATTGATTTTTATGTTTTCTTATTTTGCTTGTTATAATAACAAGGAAAGTGTGGGGATACAATGTTTGATGTTTTGATAAAGTCTTTTACCTTTATATTGATTATTGTGATTGCATATAGTTTAAAAAAAGCAAAAATATTAAAAAAAGAAGATGCCAATGTTTTAGCAACGATTATCATGAATATTACTTTACCATGTGCCCTTTTAACGAGTGCTAATGGAATTGCTTTAGATAGTACAATTTTAATATTGATTGCTATTGGTATTCTTTCTAATGTCATGATGATTATGATTGGTTATTTAGCAAGTATGAAAGATAATGCAAAAATGAAAGGGGCATACATGATTAATACCTCTGGTTATAATATTGGAAATTTTGTCTTGCCTTTTGTGCAAAGTTTTTTTCCAGGATTAGGAGTTGTCTATTTATGTTCTTTTGATATTGGTAATGCTTTAATGGGATTAGGAATAACATATGCTGCAGCAGATCATGTTGCAAGTGGAGAAAATCATTTTGATATATCAGAATTATTTAAAAAATTATTTTCTTCAATTCCATTTGATGTTTATGTTTTGATTTTTATACTTGCTATTTTTAAACTTCAAATTCCTTCACCAATATTGACAATTGCTTCAACAATTGGAGCAGGTAATAGTTTTTTAGCCATGTTGATGATTGGATTAATGTTAGAAATTCAAGTTTCTGCCTCAGAAGCTAAAAATGTTTTTAAGATACTAGGACTAAGAATTATAGGGACAATTTTCATTTCAGGATTAACACTTTTGTTACCTTTGCCTATCTTAGCTAAACAAATATTGATTATGGCATATTGTGCACCATTGTCAACAGTATCAGCTGTTTTCACCAAGAAAATTGGTTATCAAGGTGATATGTCAGCAACGGCAAATTCATTAAGTATTGTTTTATCGATTGTTTGCATAGTTATTTTGTTATTGATATTTATATAATATATTGTTTTTATAGAGACCATAATTTTTATGGCTCTTTTTTTTATTTCAGATTAAAATAAAAATAGGGGAGAAGGGAGGTGACATATGTCTGTATCAAATAATTATGAAGTGAGAATTATTTTAGGATATGATCAAAGAGGTAAACCAATTTATACTTCTATTTATACAGAAAGATATCCTGAAATAGAAATTGTTAATTGTCATCATTCACAAAAGAAAATAAAGAAAGTCTTATTTGAGGATGTTTTAGAAAGGTGGCTAATTTCGATTAGAGAAAGTGTAAAACCACAGAGTTTTTATAAATATCAGGCAACAGTTCATTTATATCTTATTCCTTATATGGGAAAAGAAGATATAAAAACAGTGAATGCCTTATTGATCAATCAATTTTTAGAGAAAATGGCCAGTAGTGGCAGACAAAATCATGAAGGACTTTCAGAAAGTACTTTAAAGATGATTGTCTTTATTATCAAAGATACTTTTAAGTATGCTTATTATCATGGCTTAAGAGAAGAAACAATAGGTAAAATTATTGTTCCTAAGAAAAAACAAACATCAATACATTTGAATATATTACAAGAAAAAGATCGTAGAAAATTGGTTGAATATATTTTTAATCATCCTTATCCGTTATATATAGGTATTGGATTAAGTCTTTGCTGTGGCCTAAGAATTGGGGAAATATGTGCTTTGCAAGGGAAAAATATTGATTTAGAAAATCAGTATATGAGTATTGATGGAACGATGCAAAGAATCAAAGTAGAAGATGGTCAACAAAAAACATCAATTGTTATTTCTACACCTAAATCAAAAACATCAAAACGGATTGTACCAATCCCACATGTGATGTTTGAATTATTACAACAAATTCATTATCAGGAAGAAGATTATATATTATCTGCAAGTTCAAATTATATTGAACCGAGAAGATTATCAAGACATTTTAAAAAATTATTAAGAATCTTAGAAATAGAAGATATTAATTATCATAGTCTAAGACATACTTTTGCTTCATTATGTATAGAATCAGGAATGGATGATCGGACATTAAGTGAAATCCTTGGGCATTCTAGTGTGAATATGACATTAAATCGTTATGTTCATCCTCATCTCAAGATTAAACATGAAATGATCAATAAAGTTGATTTTAAATAAAAAAGTCCAAGAATATACTATTCTTAGACTTTATCGACGACTTCTGTATCATTATAAGGTAAAATAATATATTTTGCAACCAGTTGTTTGGATTATTAAGTCAATAGAATTGTATATTTCTATAAAATTCATCAATTATATAAGATATTATGCTGAGTTTTTCTCTTAGAATAGTATATTCTACGACAGACTTCAGTACAATATTTTTGATGAAATAATCACTGACGAGCGCATGTTATGGAGTTAAAATGTTCATAGATGAAAAAGGTGTAACTGTTTTTTTATATAGTTACACTGGGATTTTACTGTCTTTTGGAGGTAAGAATGATAGACTGGTTTGTATTGGAAGTCAATTTTGAAAATGAAAATAAAATACTTGATATCTTGAATTCGGATCTTTTTCTACCTTGTGTAAAAAGATCTTTTATTTTAAGAAGAAAGCAATTAAAGAGTTTTGGTACAGAATGGAAAATATATGAATTTGATGTTTTAAAGGGTATTATTTTTTTAGAGATTTGTAATTTAAATTTATTTAAAAAGACATTAGTAAAATGTAAAGAAATCTTTGAATTGAATCATCATCAAAAGATAAAATTAAAAAAATTACAAGAATATGATTTATTGTTTTTAAATAAATTTAATTCTACAACTATTGATCATTCTACAGGAGATATTGTAAATGGAAAGATTGTTGTTAATGAAGGACCATTAAAAGGATGCGAAGATATGATTAGAAAAGTTGATCGTCATAAACGATTAGCTTTTTTTAAATATAAATTTTCTTTTAGTGATAGTGATATTTGTTTGGGATTAGAAATCAAGAATAAAACTGTATAGGAATATTATCAAAATATAATATTAAAAGGATAACAAATAGAAAAATTATTAATGCTATATATTCTAAAGCCAAGATACGAGAATGTAATTATTTTAAGCAAGTATATAGTAAACTGATTTTTTGCGTTTGAAAGGAGTTGAAGGGGAATTATGAAAAAAAGAATTATCCCATTCTCACCACCTGATATGGGTGATAATGAGATAAATGAAGTTATAGGGACTTTAAAATCAGGATGGATTACAACTGGTCCTAAAGTCAAGGAATTCGAAAAGGAAATTGCTCAGTTCTGCCATACATCTCAAGCAGTATGTCTCAATAGTGCAACTGCCTGTATGGAAATGACTTTAAGAATGCTAGGTGTTGGTCCTGGTGATGAAGTCATTACATCTGCCTATACCTATACTGCATCTTGCAGTGTTATCTGTCATGTTGGGGCAACACCTGTATTGGTTGATGTCAGCAAGGATTCCTATGAAATGGATTATGATCAGCTGGCTGATAAGATAACGGATAGAACAAAGGTTATCATTCCAGTTGATTTGGCTGGTATCATGTGTGATTATGATAGAATATTTGAAGTTGTTGAAGCAAGGAAAGAATTGTTTCATCCATCAAATCAGCTTCAGAAAGCATTTGGAAGAATTATTGTAATGGCAGATGCAGCTCATGCATTTGGAGCAGAAAGAAAAGGAAAGATGTGTGGTGAGGTCGCAGACTTCACTTCTTTTAGTTTCCACGCAGTGAAGAATCTAACAACTGCAGAAGGAGGAGCGGTTGTCTGGAGAGATATACCTGAAATTGATAATGACTGGATATATCATCAGTATCAGCTGTTATCATTGCATGGTCAAACAAAGGATGCGCTTAATAAGACAAAGCTAGGAGCATGGGAATACGATATCATGTCACCATCCTATAAATGTAATATGACAGATATTATGGGTGGAATAGGCTTGGCTCAATTTAAGAGATATCCAGAAATGTTAGCAAGAAGAAAAGAGATTATATCTCAATATAATGTGACACTTAAGCCATTGGGGATAGAGGTGCTCAATCATTATAGCGATGATCATCAGTCAAGTGGACACCTGTATCTCACAAGAATTCCAGGATTAAATCTAGAACAGAGAAATCATATTATAGAGAAGATGGCAGAGAAAGGCATAGCATGCAATGTGCATTATAAGCCATTGCCATTATTAACAGCATATAAGAATCTTGGCTTTGATATTAAGGACTATCCAAATGCCTATGATATGTATAAGAATGAAATCACATTGCCACTTCATACACATCTAAGTGATGAGGATGTCAATTATGTGATTCAGTGTATAAAGGAGGTAATTGGATGTATTTAATAGTAGGTGGGACAAGTTTTATAGGAGTATATGTAGTTGATGAACTACTATCTCACAATTGTAAAATAGCCGTAACGGGCAGAAATAATAAATTTAAAAATTATTTTCTTTCAAAAGGAGTTCCATATTACAATTTGGATTTAACTAATAAAGATGATTTTAATAGTTTACCTAAAAAAAATATAGAAGGTGTTATTTTATTGGGTGGGCTATTACCTGCAAATGTAAATTTGGGTCAGTGTGAAGAAAATGCTGCTGATTACTTTCTAGTAAATACTATAGGAACTATAAATTTATTAGAATATTGTAGAGAAAATGGTATAAAAAGAGTTATTTCTACAACATCATATGCCGATGTGATAAATTCATGGTCAAAAGATAGGGCACTTACAGAAGAAGAACCAAGAAATTACAAATATGATGGAGACCATGCAGTATATGTTTTTTCTAAGAATGCTGCCAATGATGTGCTTGAATATTATAATCAACAATATGGAATGAGAAATGCAGTATTTAGATTTCCGATGGTTTTAGGAGTTGGACCACATGGCTATTATAGTGTTAATGGTCAACAACAGAAATCGGGTTTCCAAATATTTTTGGATAATTCTATTAATGGAGAAGATATTTGTATATTTGGGGATTCATCAACGATTAGGGATGTCGTGTATATCAAAGATGTAGCTAAGGCTTTTTACCTAGCACTTAAGAGTGAAAAAACATATGGGCTATATAATATAACTTCTGGTAGAGGATTATCGTTGTTAGAGCAAGCAAATATAATGGCGGAAATATTTAAAACTGAAAAAAAATCAAATATTATACTAAAACCAGAAATAGCCAATCATTCAAAATCATTTCTTTTTTCCATTGAAAAAGCAAATAGAGATTTTGGATATAATCCCAAATACTCTGATTTTAGAGTAATGATGGAAGATTATAAAAAGGATTTGCAGGCAAACAAATATATTGATTTGTTTAAATATTAGTGGGGAGAAACAAATGTACAATAGAATAAAAAGATTTATCGATTTTTTAATATCATTAATTATTTTACCAATTCTACTGTTATTAATAATTATTGTAGGTATTGCAATAAAATTAGATGATGGAGGACCAGTTTTTTATTTTGGAGAAAGAATAGGATATCATGGGAAAATATTTAAAATGTTCAAATTTAGATCTATGAAGGTTAATGCTCCTGATTTAAGATATGACGATGGATCAACTTATAATGCTGAGAATGATCCGAGAGTAACTAAAGTTGGTAAATTTTTAAGAAGAACAAGTTTGGATGAAGTGCCACAGTTTTTTAATGTGTTACTAGGCGATATGGCTTTTATAGGCCCAAGACCAGATAGTGCTTTTTACTTAAGTGAATATACTGATGAAGAAAGAGTAATACTCAGTGTTAGGCCTGGCATTACTGGATATAACCAAGCAATTAATCGAAACTCCGTTTCAACTAAAGAAAAATTACAAAACGATATTATATATGTTAATAAAATGTCTTTCTTTTTTGATGTAAAAATTATATTTATGACTATTGTGAGTGTGCTTCATTCAAAAAATATTTATCGAGATACTAATAAAGAAGAGACTATTGTTGAACTTGAGGAGAAATAATATGAAAAAGATAATGATATTAGGTGCAAGTGAATTGCAATTACCAGCTATTCAATGTGCAAATAGTATGGGAATAGAAACAATAGTACTTGATTTTGACGCTAATGCTATTGGGAGAAATGAGGCCTCAAAATTTTACGAAGTAAGTACATTAGATTATGATAAAGTTTTAGAAATAGCAAAATTCGAAAAAATTGACGGTATTATGACTATTTGTAGCGATCGACCAATGACAGTAGTAGCTAGGGTTGGTGAAAAATTAGGATTAAATACGATTTCGTATGAAACAGCTTTAAAAGCAACTGATAAAGGTCTAATGAGGAAAGCATTGTTTGAAAATAACGTGCCAATTCCTCAATTTTTTATATGTAGAACATACGAAGATGTAGAACATGCAGTCAATAGTATCCAAGGTGAATGTATTTTTAAGCCATCAAATAACTCTGGAAGTAGAGGAATATATTTATATGACGAAAATAAAAATCTACAAGATGCATATAGTTATTCAAAACAATATAGTACTGACAATATTGTGCTGGTAGAAGAATTTATGAAAGGCCCAGAAGTTAGTGTAGAGGCCTTTGTAATAAATGGTGAAGTAAATATTATTCAAATTACAGATAAAATAACAACTGGAGCGCCATACTTTGTAGAAATGGGTCACACCCAACCTTCATCATTACCAAATGATATACAATCTCAAATTAGAAAAGTTGCTATAAAGGGAATACAAGCATTAAATATTGATAATGGTCCAGCACATGTAGAGATTAAAGTTACAGAACAAGGACCAAAAATTGTTGAGATTGGAGCAAGGTTAGGTGGAGATTATATTACTACTGATTTAGTTCCATTATCAACAGGGGTTAATATGGTTGAATTAACTATAAAAAACGCTTTAAACTTTCCTGTAGATATTAAAAAGTTGTTTTTGAAAAGTTCGGCGATTAGATATATTAATGATGAGCTAGAAATTCCAGAAGAATTTAAAACTAAAGTGACTTATTATTTTAATAAAGATATACAATTAAGTGATATAAAATCAAGTAATGACAGAAGAGGATATTATATTATTCAAACTATGAATCTGGACGAATTAGATAGTGTAATATCGGAAATTCAAAGAATAAATGAGAGGAGATGATTTCATTGTCTAAATATGTATTTATTTCTAATAGTACGAAACCTAATCAAGATGAGTATGAGTCATTAGAGGATATAAAGTTATCCAATGTAAATAGACCATGTCTAAAAATAGCAAATGAAATGGGATATGATGTTATATTGGGTGTTAATAGAAAATATCCAGAAAAACTCAAATGTCCTGAAATGGATATTACTTTTTATGACTCTCATACATTTAGAAGTATATTTGCTTTCAAGGATAATTATATTGCTTATAAAAATCTGTGTGAGATATTAAAAAAAGGTGAGGTAGAAGTCATTCATTGTAACACACCTATTGGTGGCTTTATAGGAAGAGTATGTGGCAAGAAATATAAGGTACCTAAAGTTATATATACAGCTCATGGCTTTCATTTTTATAAAGGAGCACCTTTATTTTATAATACAATTATAAAATGGATTGAGTTTTTTCTAGCACATTGGACAGATGTTATTATAACAATGAATGAAGAAGATTATCAGAATGCATTAAAAATGAAATTAAGAAATAATGGTAAAGTTTATAAAGTCAATGGTGTAGGTATAAATATAGAAGAAATTTCTAATATTGATTTAAATAGATTAGATGCACGAAAATCAATGAATATAAATATGGATGAATTTGTTTGCATAGGAGTTGGAAGAATAGAAAAAAATAAAAACTATGAAATGTGTATTAAAGCTATTCATCAGACTAAAAATAAAAATATTCATTTTCTAATTTGTGGTGATGGGAAGAAAAGAAAAAAATTAGAAAAGCTAGCTAAAAAATTAAATGTAGAAAAGCAAATTCATTTTTTAGGATACAGAGAAGACGTATTCAAATTATTGAAAGTTTCAGATTGTTATTTATCAACATCTAAAAGGGAAGGTTTACCAAGAGCGTTGATGGAAGCAATGTCAGTTGGATTGCCTTGTATTGTAAGTGATGTTAGAGGAAATAGGGATTTGATTAATCATAATGAAGGTGGTTTTTTGGTATCACCTAAAGATTACAAAGAAATAGGTGCCAGAATAAATTTATTAGTTAATAATCCCAATCTAAGAAAAGAAATGAGTAATATTAATCTAGAGCGAATAAAAGCGTATGATGTTAAGGGGGTTAATAACTTGATTAAAAAGATATACTTAGAAGTATCTGAGATATAAACAATTTGTTGATTTGTAGAGGAGATGATAGATTTGAGAGTTTTGTTTATAAGAAGTAATCCGGTATCTCCAGATTCTCGATTAGAAAAAGAAGTTAATACATTAATTAATGCTGGACATAACGTTACAATACTATGTTGGGATAGAGATTCAAATTATCAGGAAAAGAAAGAAAAAAAAGAATTATTTGATAATTTTTGTGATATTTATCGTATTGGAATAAAAGCAACATATGGTGGAGGAATAAAAATGAATTTTTTTCCATTAATAAAATTTCAATATCAAATAGTAAGGCATTTAAAAAGCCACAAAGATTATGAAGTAATACATGCATGTGATTTTGATACTGGTTTTATTAGTTATTTATTCAAATCAAAAAAATTTTTTGTTTATGATATTTATGATTATTATGCTCATTCTTTTAATGTTCCAAATTTTATAAAAAAAGTAATTGAGTTTATTGAAAATTACCTTTTTAATCATTCGGATTATTCAATAATTTGTTCTGAAAAAAGATTAAAACAGATATCAAATATTAAAACTAATAAAATTTGTATTATACATAATTCTCCAATGAAATTTGAGGTAAAAGATTATAAATTCCAATTTTCAAATAGAGTAAAAATAGTTTATGTTGGAATTTTAGGGGAAAATAGAATGATTAGGGAACTTGTAGAGGTAGTAAAAAAAGATAGTTCGATGGAATTGCATATAGGAGGGTTTGGACCACTTGATAGTTTTATTTCTGACGCTTCAAATAAATATGAGAATATTGTTTTTTATGGAAAGATTCCGTATCAAAAGACTATCTATTTAGAACAAAAATGCGATATAATTCCAGCTTTATATAGTCCAAGAGTAAAAAATCATGTTTATGCAGCTCCAAACAAATTCTATGAAGCAGGTTTTCTAGGTAAGCCGACAATAATGATAAAGAATAGTGGGATGAGTGAACTTGTTGATTCCAACCACTTAGGTTTGACTATTGAGGATAATAAGGAATCATTACGAAATGCATTAGCCAAAATAGTTAATGAAATTGATTATTGGAAATTACAATCAGAAACTATAAAAGAGTATTATGAAATTAATTTTTCATGGGAAGAAATGAGCAAAAGGCTAGTATATCTTTATGATGATTTGGAGAAAGATAAATGTTAATCATTGTTATCGAGATACTCATGTATATATTACTAAGTAAAAGGCTGTTAAAAAAAAGATTGTTTAATTATAAATTGTTAATTTTTACCCTATTTATTCAATTGTTAATTTTAATATGTTACCGAATAGAATTAACGACTCTTGGTAGAGAAGTATACTATAGTGATGCATACAATTATTGGGAACAGACAAAGCTATTACTTGCTGACATAAATAATTATTCGTTAATTGATAAAATTACAGGTGGACAAACTTTTTATGTATTATTTTGTTATTTAATTCAGAAAACTTCGTTATTTCAATCTCCAATTCTTCTTAACCTATCAAATTTATTATTGTTGAATAATACGATTTTTATTTTTGCATATCTTTTAGATAAAATTAATATACGAGCATCTACAATAAAATTCTATCTTTTTTTCTTATTAAACAATCCACTGATAATATATTCACTTATTAGAAATATGAAAGATGCTCTAATCTTATTCTTAACTGTACTTTTAGTACTTTTTTTTATTCGATTTATAGAAAATAAAAATAAAATTTATATAGTGTATATAGGCATAATATTATACATATCTGTTAAAATAAGACCTTGGAGTTTTCTTAATATATTAATACTGCTAATTATTTATTTTAATTATAAAAGAGAAACTATAAAAAAAGATAGGGCGTTAAAAATGATATTATTATTTTTAATTTTAATTGTATTTGCTACTTTATTTTTAAGTAAATATTTTAGTAGTATTAATCTATGGTTACCTATTATGCTTGAAAACACGTTGAAAAATGGATATATTTCTAATTTTTTATCACCATTTAAAATTCTTCTTGGTCCTGGACCATTGCGTTCAATATTAGGTTCAAAATATTTCCTTTATACAACAACAATAGGAAATATATGTTCGTTTCTAGGATCATTAATTTGGTGGTTCTTTATGGCATATATGATTGTAATATTAATATATAAGAAAAAAAATAAAAAAAATCTTATTGGACAATGTTTTTTAGGAATTTTTATTATATATATTATTCTATATTCTATGCAATATGGAGGTTCACTTGAATTGAGATTTAGAGCTGTAATTTATGTTATTTCTACAACGACCTTTTTTTCTTATTATGATTATATATTTATAAGGAAGCATCTTGTAGATTATGCTGTCATATTGAGTTTTGTGTTTATTATAGGATTAATTGCTAGTATTTAATAGTTAAGGCATATAATTTATTAAATACTTCTATCTATTAAAATTTGATGAGTATTTAATTTATATATTTTATCAAATCATATATATGTGTGGATGATAAATAAAATTAATAATTTTGAGGAGTTAAAATGAAAAAAATAATGTTAGTATTTGGGACACGCCCAGAAGCAATAAAGATGTGTCCATTAGTAAATGAATTAAAGACTAGAGATAGTATTGAAACTACTGTTTGTGTAACAGGACAACATAGAGAAATGTTAGATCAGGTATTACATGCATTTAACGTTAAACCGGATTATGATTTATCTATTATGAAAGATAAACAAACTTTATTTGATGTTACTACAAATATATTAAATAAAATTAATGAAGTTCTAAAAGAAGTTAATCCTGATATAGTGTTAGTACATGGAGATACATCAACTACCTTTGCTACAGCATTAGCTTGTTTTTATTTGCAGATTCCTGTAGGACATGTGGAAGCAGGACTGAGGACTTATGATATCTATTCACCTTTTCCGGAAGAATTTAACAGAAGAGTTGTTAGTATTATAGCAAAATATAATTTTGCTCCAACTGAAATGAGTAAACAAAATTTATTGAATGAAGGTGCAAATGAAGAGAGTGTATTTGTGACTGGAAATACTGCTATTGATGCTCTGCGAACTACAATAAAGGATGATTATAATCACCCAGAGTTAGAATGGGCAATAGGGTCTAAACTTATTATGTTAACAGCGCATAGAAGAGAAAATTTTGGAGAACCAATGCATCATATGTTTAGGGCAATTAGAAGAATTATAGATGAACATGATGATGTTAAGGTAATCTATCCAATTCATATGAATCCAGTGGTTAGACAAATCGCTAAAGAAGAACTGAGTAATTGTGATAGAGTACATATTATTGAACCGTTAGATGTTTTAGATTTTCACAATTTTCTAGCTAGAAGTTATATGATACTCACTGATAGTGGAGGTATTCAAGAAGAAGCTCCGTCATTAGGCAAACCGGTATTAGTTATGAGAGATACTACAGAAAGACCAGAAGGTGTTAAAGCTGGTACTATAAAATTAGTTGGAACAAATGAAGAAAAAATATATAGAGCGTTTAAACTGTTATTGGTGAATCAAAATGAATATGAAAAAATGTCATGTGCATCTAATCCTTATGGTGATGGTTATGCAAGTAATAAAATAGTTGACATTTTATTATAAAGGGAAGGAAACAAATATGGTATTAAGTTTATGAAGGTCGTATATGTATTAACAAGTGATGAAAAAGATTACTTTTTAGAAGAATTGTATTTATCATCCTATTCATTAAAAAAATATAATGAGGTTACCAGTATCTTATATACCGATAATGATACAAATGAATCATTTAAGATTGATAATAGAAAAAAATGTTGAAATATATAGACCAAATTATAGTTAAACAATTTGATAAAAATATTGATAAAAAAAAGAGATCTAGAATTTTAAAAACATCATTTAGAAATGAAATAGATGGTGATTTATTATTCATAGATGTTGATACAGTCATCTGTGGTGATTTACTCTGTCTAGATGAGTTGTCTTGTAGTATTGCTATGGCTTTAGAAGGAAATGATGTGCTATCAAAATTTTATAGTATTAATGGCTTAAAAAATACACTTGATAAATATAATTTGAAAATGGGGGTGGGAGATTACTATTTTAATAGTGGTGTTATATATGTGAAAGATAATTTACTCACACGGAAATTTTTTAAAGATTGGGAAAAACAATATATTTTATATTATGAAAAGGGATTAACTTTTGATCAAGGTACACTCAATCATCTTAATAATATATATAGCGGATTAATTCAAGTACTTCCAAACGAGTATAATTGTCAATGTGATTTAGGATTAAAATATATAGGCAATGTTAAAATTTTGCATTATCTTGGGTTGAATACTTTTAACGATGTTGCAAAACTTAATTTTTCATTTTCTAAATTTTCGGATAAAAATATTTATGAATATATTAAAAGCAATGGAAGAATCAGTCAAGATATTCAGTCAATGGTAGAAAATGCTAAATTTCAAGTTAAAGACGGTTTTTTTGTTAGTAAAGATTCAATAACATATAGTTTAATTTTTTCCAAATGTTTTAAAATATTAAGATATATATATGCACATCAAAAAAAAATATATTATTTTCTTGAAAACGTTGTTTTCAAGAAAATATGACAAGGAAGAGTAAATATCAGAAATTTAATTAATAAATTTGATATATTTGTATAAAGTATTTAAATACAGATTCTTATGATGATTTTTTTGTACAGTATAACAAAATAAAGGTTCAGATATAAGAACAATATAATATATACCAAACGTCATTGCAGCAATTTATAAAATCAGCATAGGACGGTGAAATTTTATGAAAGGTCTTTGCATACTTAACTCAAACGACTTTGAATTACTAGTAAAATTTGTTAGAGATCAACATTTATTATGTGATTATACCCAAATTCATATTGATGCATTAGAATCAATATTTGCTTATATAGTAAAATGTCTTTATTGTGAAGAGTATCATATCATTAAGAATGGGTATTATAAAAATGGCTTGCAAAGACGGAAATGCACTAACTGCAATAAATTGTTTTCAACAGTAAAGGGTCTATATTAGATAATACTAAATTTTCTTCTCTTATATGGCTGAAATATTTGATTATTATGAGTGAAGATAAAGGTATAATTAAATGTAATCACTTTAGTGGTGTTGTAAGTATTCATGTCTTAACAAATTGATTAAAAATCATTCCTACTTTCGTTAAAATAAGAGAGATTACATTTTGGGTATAATCTAATTTATTTACTAAGCTGAATAAAACGATTAGTTACAAAACTTTTATTCGTAATTATTTGTTTTTGCGTAGGTAATAATGATTTATAAAATGCATATAATTCTATTTGTATAGGAACCCACGTTTTTTATTTCATCTCATAATTTTGGTTGATACTGTTTGAAAATTTAATGGTTTTATTTTGAAAAAATATTTGTGTTCGCGTAATATCAAACGTTTGGGAATGGAGGTAAAAATGAAAATAGCAGTTGCAGGAACAGGATATGTAGGATTAAGCATCGCTACATTATTGGCACAGCATCATGATGTTGTCGCTTTAGATATTATCAGGGAAAAGGTGGATATGATCAATAATCATATCTCACCTATCCAGGATAAGGAAATTGAAGATTATTTAAAAAATAAGGATTTAACACTAAAAGCAACTCTTGATAAAGATGTTGCTTTTAAAAATGCAAAGTTTATCGTCATCAGTACTCCTACTAACTATGATGAGT